>PGZG01000155.1 GCA_002840115.1 Gammaproteobacteria bacterium HGW-Gammaproteobacteria-14
GCCTTCGGCGTCCTGCGCCGCTGACGCGGCTGGTCGAACAAGGGTTCTCATCAAGACATCTCTCACCGCCAGATACCAAAAAGCCCCGCAATGCGGGGCTTTTTGGTATCTGGCGGTGAGAGAGGGATTCGAACCCTCGATACGGTATTAACGTATACTCCCTTAGCAGGGGAGCGCCTTCAGCCACTCGGCCATCTCACCGTAACGCTGTCTCGTTAAGAGGCTATGCCCCTGTAACGAAAGGCGGCAGCCTTAGCTGCCGCCGGCATAATACCATCTGGAAAAAAAAATCCCAGTGTTGATATCAGCTCTGATCACCATCTGCTGCTTTTTCGTTCTGAATCCGTAAATAAATCTCTTCTCGGTGTACTGCAACTTCCTTGGGAGCGTTAACACCCAAGCGTACTTGATTGCCTTTTACACCCAATACAGTGACGGTGACTTCATCACCAACCATCAGGGTTTCGCCGACACGGCGGGTCAGAATCAGCATAGGTGGTCCCTCCGGGGTCCTTGAAGTTCAAATGAGCGCATCCCACAGCAAAGCCGGGCTCTCCGTGAATCCGTGGTACGGGACAACTGCCCGCCTCCACCAGTGGGACCAACATTATGCCAGAACTTGTTCGTAGTGTCTGCGTACAGTCCCCCGTAAATCAGCTGGCGGGCTTGTCCAGCTCAAACGCGGAGTGCAGGGCACGTACGGCAAGCTCCAGATACTTCTCAGCGATTACCACCGAGATCTTGATCTCAGACGTCGAAATCATCTCAATGTTCACGCCTTCGCTGGCTAAAGACTGGAACATGCGACTGGCAACGCCCGCATGGGAACGCATACCCACTCCGACCAGCGCCACCTTGGCAATTTTGTCGTCTGCCAGCACATCACGGGCTCCAAGATCCGCCGCCACTTGCTCCAGGATTTTTCGAGCCTTAGCCATATCATTACGATGTACTGTGAAGGTGAAGTCAGTGGCGCCATCGGCACCCACGTTCTGCACGATCATGTCGATCTCAATGTTGGCTTCACCCACCGGGCCAAGAATCTTGTAGGCAATACCGGGGGTGTCCGGCACACCACGCAGGGTCAACTTGGCTTCATCACGGGTAAATGCGATTCCGGAAATAACCGGCTTCTCCATATCAACCTCTTCGTCGACGGTGATCAGGGTCCCGGGACCCTCCTGAAAACTGTGCAGTACGCGCAGCGGTACATTGTACTTGCCAGCAAACTCCACGGAGCGAATCTGCAACACCTTGGAGCCCTGACTGGCCATCTCCAGCATTTCTTCGAAGGTAATGCGATCCAGACGGCGAGCGCTGTCCACAACCCTGGGGTCGGTGGTGTACACACCATCCACATCGGTATAAATCTGGCACTCATCGGCCTTCAAGGCCGCCGCCAGGGCAACAGCCGTGGTGTCCGAACCTCCACGACCCAGGGTGGTAATATTGCCTTCCGGGTCAATCCCCTGAAAACCGGCAACCACAACAACACGGCCCGCATTCAGGTCAGCGCGCATGCTTTGTTCGTCAATATGCTCAATACGCGCTTTCATATGAGCACTGTCGGTACGAATCGGAACCTGACCGCCGGTGAAGCTGCGCGCACCAATGCCAAGCTTGTGCAGCGCCATAGATAACAGCGCAATCGTCACCTGCTCGCCGGTGGACACCAGCACATCCATTTCCCGTGGCGTCGGCTCATCATGAATCTGCGTCGCCATACCAATAAGACGATTGGTTTCTCCGCTCATGGCGGATACCACAACAACAACCTGGTGACCGTCTTTCAGAAAGCGGCTGATTTTCTCAGCCACCGCCTGAATACGTTCAACGGTACCGACCGAGGTGCCGCCGTATTTCTGCACTATCAGGGCCATAGGATTCCACTTCGGGTAAGAAAATGCGGGCGCCACTCTATCATCAGTCGCGCCCGGTTTGTAGAAGCCTTCCCGCAGGAGACTGTACCTACGGGTGGGAGGCGACCCAGGTTGGTATGTCTGCCAAGGCCTTGGGTAGCGCAGCCAGATCCGTACCACCGCCTTGGGCCATATCCGCCCGGCCACCGCCTTTACCGCCAAGCTGCTCGGACACATGGCGGACCAATTCGCCGGCATTAAAGCGTCCCGTCAGATCCTTGGTCACACCGGCAACAACACTGATTTTGTCACCTTCCACAGCGGCGAGAAGAATCACGGCGGAGCCCAGCTTGTCTTTGAGCTTATCCATAGCCGTACGCAGCGTTTTACTGTCCGCTCCATCCAGTTGAGCCGCCAGCAGCTTGACGCCATTCACGTCCTGCACCTGAGTGCTAAGGTCATTGCCGCTGCCCGACGCCAGTTTTTGCTTCAGGCGCTCAACTTCTTTTTCCAGTTCACGGCTACGGCTGACCAACTGCTCAAGACGCTGGGGCAACTGATCCGCAGAGGCCTTCAGAACCGCCGCACTGTCGCTGACCAGCTGAGAAAGCCGTTGCATTTCTGCCAACGCAGGCTCGCCCGCCACAGCCTCAATACGGCGCACGCCAGCGCTACTGGCTCCCTCGGCAACAATGCGGAAAAGACCGATATCGCCGGTACGCGACACATGGGTACCACCGCAAAGCTCTTTCGAAAAACCGTCGACACCCATGGTTAAAACACGCACCTCTTGATCGTATTTTTCACCAAACAGGGCCATGGCTCCGGCTTTACGCGCAGACTCGATATCCATCAAATCCGTGCGCACCTCCTCATTGGCCAGAATCTGCCGATTAACGATGGCTTCAATTTCGGCAATTTGCTGCGGCGTCACGGACTCCCCATGGGAAAAATCAAAACGCAGGTACTCAGCATTAACTAACGAACCTTTCTGGCTGACATGCTCGCCCAGCACCTTGCGCAAGGCTGCATGCATCAGGTGAGTCGCAGAGTGATTACGCATGATCGCACGACGACGCTGTTCATCAACATCTGCGGTGAGACGGTCGCCCACTTTCACACTGCCTTGCTCCAGCACGCCAATATGCAGATGCGCCTGTTGACGCTTGCGCGTATCAGCGACCACAAAGCGAGAGCTGTCATTAATCAACACGCCGGTATCGCCAACCTGACCACCAGACTCTGCATAAAACGGGGTGGCGGACAGGACCACCATGCCATCGTCACCAGCGCTCAATGACGAAACAGCTTCGCCATTGCGATATAGCGCAACCACCTCTGCACTATCGGCAAGCCGCTGATACCCGGAGAAGTCACTGACCGCATCCACTTGCAGGCGGTCGTTGTAATTGTTGGCAAAAGCATCAGCACCACGAGAGCGGGTACGCTGCTGTTCCATACAGGCCTCAAAACCAGCCATATCCAGCGTCAGATCACGCTCACGGGCGACATCATTGGTCAGATCCACCGGGAACCCGTGGGTGTCATACAGCGAAAAGACCACATCGCCGGGAATAACCTTGCCGGACAAATTCACCACCGCTGCTTCGAACACTTTCATGCCGTCCGCCAGAGTGCGAGCAAATTGCTCCTCTTCCGCCAGCAACGCTTTTTCAATGCGTGAGCGGGCTTCTCGCAGTTCAGGATAGGCCCCGCCCATTTCCTCCACCAGAGCTTTGGTAAGCGTATAAAAAAACGGCTTGTCCTGGCCCAGCTTATGACCATGACGCAGAGCGCGACGAACAATACGGCGCAACACGTAGCCACGCCCTTCGTTAGACGGAATCACGCCATCACAGATCAAGAATCCCGCCGAGCGAATATGATCCGCAATCACTCGCAGTGACTTTTCTTCAAGATCATTACAACCGGTGGCCGTTGCGGCGGCTTTTAACAGCGCCTGAAACAGATCAATTTCGTAATTAGAATTAACATGCTGCATCACAGCGGAAATACGCTCCAACCCCATACCAGTATCAACACTGGGCTTGGGCAGTGGCTTTAGCTCACCATCCGGCTGGCGATCAAACTGCATAAACACCAGATTCCAGATTTCAATAAAACGATCTCCATCCTCTTCCGGGGATCCGGGCGGGCCACCCCAAATGTGCTCGCCATGATCGTAAAAAATTTCCGTACAGGGACCGCAGGGGCCGGTATCGCCCATGGTCCAGAAGTTATCAGAAGCATAAGCCGCTCCTTTGTTATCCCCAATGCGGACAATGCGTTCTTTCGGCACTCCCATTTCATTGGCCCAAATATCAAAAGCCTCATCGTCACTGGCATATACCGTGACCATCAGCTTTTCTTTGGGGATATGCATCCATTGCGGGCTAGTCAAGAACTCCCAGGCGAAGTGGATCGCATCACGCTTGAAGTAGTCACCGAAACTGAAGTTGCCCAACATTTCGAAGAAGGTATGGTGGCGAGCGGTATAGCCCACATTTTCCAGATCATTGTGTTTGCCTCCGGCACGGACACAACGCTGGCTGCTGGCAGCGCGAAGGTAGTCACGTTTTTCCCGCCCAAGAAAC
>PGZG01000156.1 GCA_002840115.1 Gammaproteobacteria bacterium HGW-Gammaproteobacteria-14
TATTGGCGTCGACGTTCATGCCCGGTTACAGGACTATCTGGATCGTTACAACACGGGTCTGTTGATTATCGAACTGATTCTGGACCGTACCGCCGCGCCGGAAGCGGTTCGTGATGCGTTTGATGATGTGGCCCGCGCCAAAGAAGACGAAGAGCGTTTCCGAAATGAAGCGCAAACCTATGCTAACGGCATAATTCCGGATGCCCGGGGTCGGGCACAGCGGATGCGTGAAGAGGCGGAAGCTCATCGTCAACAAGCCGTGGCTCGTGCCGAGGGTGACGCCCAGCGTTTTGAGGCATTGCTGGCGGAGTATCGTCGGGCTCCGGCGGTGACTCGTGAGCGCCTGTATCTGGAGACCATGGAGCAGGTGTTGAGTGGTGCCAGCAAGGTGCTGATCGATACCAAGCAGGGCAACAATATGTTGTATTTGCCGCTTGACCAGATGATCAAGCAGCAAAAACAGTCTCGCGCTGGTAATGCGCCATCATCGGATAGTGACGGGTCTTCATCTTCATCCGTGCCGCGTAGCTCATCAGCCGGTGAGCGTCCACAGACAGGCTATGGCAGCCGCACGAGGGAGATACGCTAATGTCACAGAGATCTACGATGATGCTTGCGGTGATCGCCCTGATCGGTGTGATCGCCAGTGAGTCCTACTACATTGTTAATGAAACCGAGAAAGCGGTACTCAAGCAGTTCGGCAAGATTGTTAAAACGGATATACAGCCTGGGCTGTATCCGAAAATGCCGTTTCTGCAAACCGTGGTACGTGTGGATGGCCGGGTATTGACTCATGATGTGCCAACGCAGCCATTTCTGACCTCAGAAAAGAAAGTGCTGAACGTCGATTCATTTGTAATCTGGCGTGTGGCGGATGTGGAGCGCTACATCACCACATTGGGTAGCGGCACCACTGATGGATTCCGTATTCAAGCGGAAGCCCAGCAGCGGGTGGATGGTCGGGTGCAGCAGGCGCTGCGTGATGAATTCTCCAAGCGAACCGTGCAGGAAGTGGTTGCCGGTGAACGCGAGGCAGTGATGAATCAGGTGGCCGCCACGGTCAATGCTCGCACTCTGGAAGATATGGGTATTGAGGTGGTTGATATTCGGGTGAAGCGTGTCGACTGGCCGGACGAAGTCCGTGGTCGAGTGTTTGACCGGATGCGTGCTGAGCGGGCTCGGGATGCGGCCGGTCATCGGGCGGAAGGTCGCGAGGATGCGGAGCGTATTCGTGCAGATGCTGACCGGCAGGGCACGGTGATTATCGCCGAAGCCTACCGGGATTCCCAGATTCTGCGCGGTGCGGGTGATGCAGAGGCAGCCGCTATCTATGCTCGTGCCTTTAACCGTGACGCTGAGTTTTTTCGCTTCTACCGCAGCTTGGAGGCCTACCGCCACAGCTTGGGTAGCCCGGAAGACCTGCTGGTGCTTGAGCCGGACAGCGACTTCTTCCGTTATTTGAAAAAATCTGCGGGCGGTCGCTGACCGTCTGGCATATCGGTGCTGAGCACCGGTGTGCCCCTGCCGCGACAGGTGCTACAATTCGCGCGCCGGGCCGCCTGACTGATCAAGGCAGGCGCCCGGCTTTTTTATGATGGGGTGCAGGATGGATTGGGGCTTGCTGGCCATGGCCTTATGTCTGGTGGCAGTGATCGAAGGCATGACCCTGGCGCTGGCGCCGCACCGTATTCGAGAGGCGGCCGCCTTGCTGGCTCGTCTTGACGACCGAACCCTGCGAACTTTGGGGGCCGCAGTGATGTTACTCGGCGCCTTGTTCTTATGGTTATTGAAGCACTGACTCGGGCGGCAAAATTGACTGCTACCAATCGTGAAGAACAGTGGTTGTTGCCAGACGGGGTGGAAGAAATCCTCCCTGAGCGGGCGGCAGTTATCGAAAGTTTGCGTCGCGAATTACTGGATTTGTTTGCCAGCTGGGGGTACCAGTTGGTGTTTCCGCCGCTTATTGAATTCCTCGATTCCTTACTCAATGGTGCCGGGCGCGACCTTGAGCGTGAAACCTTCAAGTTAACGGATCAGAAAACCGGCCGTTTGATGGGCATTCGCCCCGATATTACGCCGCAAGTGGCGCGCATCGATGCACACAGTTTGCGTCGTTCGGCGCCGACCCGTTTGTGCTATTGCAGTACGGCGGTACGCACTCGTGCGCAGCCCGGCGGTTCCCGCACGCCTTATCAAATCGGTGTTGAGTTGTTCGGTCACGCCGGTGTGCAGAGTGATGCGGAAGTTATTTCCCTGTTGCTTGATGTGCTACAGCTGGCAGGCGCCAGGGATGTCACGCTGGATCTCGGCCATGTGGGTATCTATCGTGCATTGGTTCGTCGTGCGGGTTTATCCAGCAGCGATGAAGCGGCGCTGTCGGATATTTATTTGCGCAAGGCTCGTGATGAGCTGGATGCATTCTTGTCGGAATTATCCCTGACGACAGAGTTGCGAGATGCACTGGCAGCGCTGCCCTGGTTGGTGGGAGATGCTTCCGTGTTGGCGACGGCCCGTGAATGGTTGGCGCCCTTTGGTGAAGAGCTGTTGGTGGCGCTGGATGAGTTGGCGGCACTGGCCAGCTTTGTCGTTGCGCGTTACCCGAATGTGCATGTGCATATTGATGCCGGTGAGTTGCGTGGTTATCACTATCACACCGGCTGTCTGTTTGCCGCTTATGTTGAGGGCAGCAGTGAGCCGTTAGCCAAAGGCGGTCGTTACGACCACATTGGTGAAGTGTTTGGTCGGGCGCGTCCCGCCACCGGTTTTAGCGCTGATTTACGGTTGTTGGCGGCGTATCGTTCAGCACCGGCAGTCACCGCGATTCTTGCGGAAGGCGATTGGCTGGATGCCGATTTTGCCGAGCAGGTTCGGCGTTTGCGCGCCGATGGCGAACACGTATTAGTGACATTACCCGGTGCGGATAATGACCCCTCGGCATTGCAGTGTGACCGCCGATTGGTATTGCGTGCTGGCAGTTGGACCCTCGAATCCCTTTAACTAACCGTGACGATAAGCAGGCCATGGGCAAGAACGTTGTAATTCTCGGCACCCAGTGGGGTGATGAAGGCAAGGGCAAGATTGTTGACCTACTCACGGAGCAGGTGGCCTGTGTCGCCCGTTTTCAGGGTGGCCATAATGCCGGTCATACATTGGTTATCGACGGCAAGAAAACCGTCTTGCATCTTATTCCCTCTGGCATTTTGCGAAGCAATGTACTGTGCCTGATTGGTAACGGTGTGGTGTTGGCGCCGGATGCTTTGATGAAAGAAATTCGTGGGCTGGAAGCCAATGGTGTTCCGGTGCGCGAGCGGCTGCGTTTGTCGCCCGCCTGCCCGCTGATTTTGCCAGTGCATGTGGCGCTGGATCAGGCGCGGGAGAAGGCGCGGGGTGAGGCGAAAATCGGCACCACGGGCCGTGGCATTGGTCCGGCCTATGAAGATAAAGCAGCTCGCCGCGGAGTGCGCCTTGGTGATATTTATCAGCGTGAACGGTTTGCGGCCAAGCTTGGCGAAATGCTCGATTACCACAATTTTGTGCTGCGCCATTACTACAATGCGGAGCCGGTGGATTTCCAGAAAACTCTGGACGAAACCATTGCGTTCGGCGAAGAGCTGCGACCGATGGTGGCGGATGTTACGACGATTCTGCACGAGAGTCGTGCTCGTAACGAAAACATTATGTTCGAAGGGGCGCAGGGCACACTGCTGGATATTGATCACGGCACCTATCCCTTCGTAACAAGCTCCAATACCACCGCGGGCGGCACGGCGACGGGTTCCGGTTTTGGGCCTTTGTATCTGGATTACGTGCTGGGAATTACCAAAGCCTATACCACCCGGGTAGGTTCCGGTCCGTTCCCTACGGAGCTGTTTAACGATGTGGGTGCGCGCCTTGCCGAGCGTGGCCATGAGTTTGGTTCTACCACCGGCCGTGCCCGTCGTTGTGGTTGGTTTGATGCGGTGGCATTGCGTCGGGCGATCCAGATTAACTCCATCAGTGGCTTGTGCCTGACCAAGCTCGACGTTCTTGATGGGCTGGATACGGTGTCTATTTGTGTGGGTTACCGCAATGCCGCCGGTGATCTGGTGACGGCAGCCTGGGATGCGGACTCCTACGCGTTGATGGAGCCGGTCTATGAGGATATGCCGGGTTGGAATGAGTCTACGGTGGGCGTCAAAACGGTTGAGGCGTTACCTGCCAATGCGCGCGCCTATATCCGTCGCATCGAGGAAGTGACCGGGGCGCCGATTGATATTATTTCCACCGGCCCGGACCGGGTGGAAACCATTGTATTGCGGCATCCGTTCGATTGATTGTCTGTATGTCTCAAACAAAAGGGCGGCCTTCCAGGGTGTGTCAAAACCCCTGCAGCAGGCTCCAAGAACAACGCCTCGGATTTCGGGGCGTTGTTTTTTTAGGGCGAATGAAGACCTTTTCTCAGATTG
>PGZG01000157.1 GCA_002840115.1 Gammaproteobacteria bacterium HGW-Gammaproteobacteria-14
CACGGGCACCAGCAATGGAGCGGCTCAGGTTATAAAACTCGATGCGATAACGACGCAAATCCGCCGGGTCTGCCAACACGACCTTAAGCTGACGATCCCGCAGGGTGGCGCGCAGATGGTCT
The DNA here is from genome assembly GCA_002840115.1 of Gammaproteobacteria bacterium HGW-Gammaproteobacteria-14. Classification (GTDB taxonomy): domain Bacteria; phylum Pseudomonadota; class Gammaproteobacteria; order Pseudomonadales; family Alcanivoracaceae; genus PGZG01. The sequence continues at coordinate 123 of PGZG01000157.1, forward strand.
TCCCAGTCACGGCGATAGGGCTGATCACAAGCTACCGTGACACTATCACGGGACAACTCGACACCGAGAATTCCATGTCGCTCGGCAAATGCGTAGGACATCAAGGTAGTGACCTGATCAACCCGTACCTTAAGCGGGTCAATATGGTAGAGCGGCAAGCCCGCACGCTGCGCCAGCCAGTTAATCAGGAACGCCTGATCCAGCACCTTGCCCGGCATTTTCTGATCACTCAGACCATATTTGGCCACCACCTGCAGCGGGTGCCAGTTAAGCTCCCCTTTTTCCCGCGGGGTCGTGGAGATCACGTTGTAGTCTTCCCGGCTGACCCGGCCCTCATCAAGCAGCTCCCGCATGATCCAGCGAACATCAATCTCGATGGGGCCCGGTTTACTCTGGGGTGCTGGCTTGTCTGGCGATGTCGGCATAGGTCTGGCGGCTCCTGATGAAGCTCTCACTTTTGAAGCACTCACTTTACCCGCCCATAGGTCTGGCGTCAGCAATGGCTCAAGACAATCGCCGCAGGCATGACTTGCCCTGCCTGCGGGCCTATACTCGCGCCATTATGACCTTTGGATGACGATTCGGAGACGTTTTTATGTCACTTGGCAGCTCTATTGCCGGCCTGTTCGGCCGCTCACCGATCGCCCCGCTGCAAAGCCATTATGCAACGGTACATGCCTGCACCGCCGCGCTGGAGCCATTTTTTCAGGCCGTTATCAAGGGCGACTGGAGCGAAGCAGCCTCCTGCCAGCAGGTCGTACAACAGTTGGAAAACGACGCCGATACCCTGAAACGGGACTTCCGCAAGAACCTGCCCAACAGCCTGTTCTTGCCAATGCCCCGCACCGACCTGCTTGACATGGTCAGCGTTCAAGACCGGGTTGCCAACCGCGCCAAGGATATTGCCGGGCTCATGCTGGGCCGGCAAATGCGCATCCCGGAACCGGTGGCCGAGGCCATGCTCGCCTATGTACTACGCGCCATTGATGCCTCCGCCCAAGCCCTGCAAGCCATTAACGAACTCGACGAGCTAGTGGAGACCGGCTTCGGCGGCCATGAGGTAAAGCTGATTGAGCGCATGCTCGAAGAGCTCGACCGTATTGAAGGCGATACCGACGAGCAACAAATCGCCATTCGTTCCGCCCTGTTCAAGCTGGAGTCAGAATGGCCAGCACTGGACATGATGTTTCTCTACAAAATCATCGACTGGGTGGGCGACCTCGCTGACCGCGCCCAGAAAGTTGGCGGCTTCCTGCAAATGCTGGTAGCGCGATAGGAGAAGGATCATGGAATTTTTGATGGCTCACTCCCACGCGATTCTCATTCTTGCTGCCGTGTGTGGCTTCTTTATGGCATGGGGTGTTGGCGCCAATGACGTCGCCAACGCCATGGGCACCTCCGTGGGCGCCCGAGCACTAACGGTTAAGCAGGCCGTTTTTATCGCCATAATTTTCGAATTCGCTGGCGCTTATCTGGCCGGCGGCGAAGTCACAGAAACCGTTCGCAGTGGCATCATTCAGTCCGAGGCGGTGAACGAAAACCCCCATTTGCTGGTATACGGCATGCTGGCGTCACTACTAGCCGCCGGGATCTGGCTGGTAGTGGCTTCAGCTTATGGCTGGCCAGTATCCACAACCCACTCGATTATTGGTGCTATCGTCGGCTTCGCCATCGTCGGCCTCGGCATGGATTCGGTGAAGTGGGACAAGATGGGAGGCATTGTCAGCTCCTGGGTTACATCACCGCTGATCGCCGGGTTCATCGCCTTCGCGTTGGTAAAGAGTGTTCAGAAGCTGATCCTCGATACCGAAAATCCTTTCGCCCGAGCCAAGCGCTATGTCCCGTTTTATATGTTCCTAACCGGTTTTATGATCGCCATGGTCACCATGACCAAAGGCCTCAAACATGTCGGCGTTAATCTCTCCGGTGGCCAGGCCACACTGTATGCCGTGTTAATAGGTATCGGTGTCGCGCTGATCGGGGCGGCTCTGCTGTCCCGTGTAAAAGAAATTCCAGGAGAGAACCATGCCTTCCGCTTTACCTCGGTGGAACGAGTATTCGCTGTACTGATGATCTTTACCGCCTGCGCCATGGCATTTGCCCACGGCTCCAACGATGTTGCCAACGCGGTGGGACCATTGGCAGCCATTTACAGCGTACTCAGCACCGGCGGGGAAATCGGCGCGCGCGCTGCGATGCCATCCTGGATTCTACTGGTGGGCGCCACTGGTATTGTCTTTGGTCTGGCGCTACTCGGCACCCGGGTCATGCTGACCGTAGGCAAGCGCATCACCGAGCTTACCCCCAGCCGTGGCTTTGCCGCCGAACTGGCCGCCGCCTCTACCGTGGTGCTGGCCTCCGGTATCGGCGTGCCGATTTCCACAACACATACTTTAGTGGGCGCGGTTCTTGGGGTAGGCATGGCTCGTGGCATCAGCGCGCTGAATTTGCGCGTTATTGGCACCATCTTCACCTCCTGGATCGTCACCCTGCCCGCAGGCGCGCTGCTGTCGATTCTGTTTTTCTATTTCTTCAAGGGTCTGTTCGGGGACTAATGCCCCCCCGAAGCGCGCTGCACTGGCGATTCATCCGTGGAGCGCGCTACACTCTGTTTCATGAGTGAAGCCATCGCACCGACGGAACACGCCGTCACACCGCAACAAACACTGGCCGCCATTCTCGACAGCCAGAAACCTTCGTCGCTGCTCGTCATCAGCCTCAACCCCGTAGCGCAGCTGCAGGACTGGGCCAATCAGCATCACTGTACCTTGCACCGGATCCACGATGCCGACCCGTTACCAGCGCTGGCACAGTTGCAGCGGGTAGATATGGCTATTGTCGCCGACCAACTGGAGTACATGACCCGCGAAGCCGGTGCCGAGCTGGTTGGCCTGCTACGCAATCTGCATACCGAACGGCTGGTTCTGCTTTATCAATCCGGGCTCGCTCCGGAGCGGCTGCGCTGGAATCGCAATCAGTTTCTTGCCATGGGTCTGCGCCGTGATGTGCAGTTTCAGCAAGATGGCCGGGAAATGTCCCTCTACAGTTATGAACTCAGCCGCTATAACTTCAGTCGTGCCTGGAATAATTCACGGTTCTGGGCAAACCCGGAGAACTGGGGCAAGTACTGGTGGTAAACTCCGCCGCTCTGGATATAACGAGCCCTGTGGATGATGTCTGAACGCCTACGCGATGCTTTTCAATTCTGGTGGCGCCATCTGCCTGCCATTGCCCTTATCAGTATTCCGTTTTCTTTGCTGGTCGGTATTGCCACTCTGATAACCGGGCCAGCCCTGACCATGGATGCCGAGCTGGGACCACAGCCGAATTTTCTCGCACTGGTGCTCACCTTTGCTATTCGCGCCCTTGCGGAGGCGGCACTGATTGGCCAGTTGGCAGCCATTTATGCAGGCAAGGCGCGCAGCCTCACCGCCTGCGCGGTTTTCGCCATCACCATTGCCCCCGCCATCCTGCTAACTAATGCACTGGTCGTGGTTAGCGCATCCATCGGCTTATTGTTGTTTATTGTGCCAGGCATCTGGATTTACGTGCGTCTGGCGCTGGCCGCCTTTGCCGTAGCACTGGAACGACAGCCCCCTCTGGAGGCGGTGAAAACCAGCTTTACACGCACCGCGGATATCCAGTGGGAACTCATTTTCGCCTGGTTAATGCTGATACTGCTGTTATTAAGCACCAGCAATATGATTGGCGCCGGATTAATAGCGGTACTCGGCAATCAGGGTGGCGTGTCGGTGCTGCTGGAAATGATTACCGGGCTGGGCGGCACGTTATTACTGGTATTGCTGTATCGCTACTACATTCTGACACTACCAACCTCCGGGGAACCTCCCCGACCCACATCGGTCTGAGGCTTCCCATGAATTACAACATTCGTCAGGAAGAGTCCCATGCGTCGTGCTCCGTTCGCTCTATCAGCAGCCTTATTGCTGAGTACAGGTCTTCAAGCACAAACCCTGTCATCCGCGGTGGACAATAATTTCTCTAATGACTACCTGCAGTTGGGTTATCAGTCTCAAGACTGGGGAGCAGGTCTTGATATTGACGCATTGTCCGCCAGCGGCGCCCTCAGTATTGACGAACATTTTTATCTACGCGGTCGACTGAGCCTGTATGACGGCCGCGTTGGTCGAGGTCCTGGCCGCAGCAATATTGACGGTACCGGCATCAGCGCCGGCCTGGGCTTTAACACTCCCCTGAAAACAGATCTTGATCTGGTTGCCACAGCAGACATTATTCACGACCGCTACCGCTTTAGCGGCGGCGGCGG
>PGZG01000158.1 GCA_002840115.1 Gammaproteobacteria bacterium HGW-Gammaproteobacteria-14
GGTTTTTCGACAGGCGGACGCATGCCTTCAAAACCATGCCTTGATTGCGAACCAGCCTGAACGCCAGAGACCCCAAGGAGTTATTCAGAGGTGCCCTAGGTGTCAATATTGGCAAGGGCCAGCCACTGTATGCCAACCCCTTTAGCAGCAAGAGCGTCCCGGAAACGGTTCGCGATGCCGGTAAAGAAATACTCAGAGGATCCGGTGAGGCGCTGGAAAGAGGCGGTGAAGCTCTGAAAGAAAAAGCCGGCGCAGACAAGTAAGCACTGACATACGCCGGCAAAGAGGAGAAACCAGAAGAACCTTTTACTTAAGCCGCTGTGCGCTCTTTCTCAGCGATCTGCATTGCCCGGCAAATTTCTTCAATCGCCGGAGGAATGCGGATATTCATCTCATGGCGCACTTCCAGCCCATAGCGACTCACACAATCGGGGCAGAGCACCATGTAGGCATCATCCGCGCCGTCATTTTGCTGCTCCGCCACCAGCCAGCCATCCCGCTTCGCCCGCTGACCAATGTCGTGGTAGTAATCCAGCCCAATAGGCCGGTTCGGCTCAAAATCGAATGTATTGGTGCAGCTATGGCAATTCAGCCACATGTCATACAGCGCCGCTGCGTCGTACACATCCCTGGGATCGAACGCCATACCTGCCTCCATTTTTACAATATCAATAACTTAGGAGACATTCTTAAAGTAACCTTAATGCAAAGGCAACCCCTGAATAACACTATTTTGTGAATCTCATCATAAAGTTACAGCGATTTCTTAAAGTAAATAGAAAATACCCCGAAGAAATCAGGCATTCTTCACGACCAGCACATCGCCGAGCTGAGCACCGCTGAGCAAGCCACGGGCACCCAGAAACACCATCGACAACTGCACCACCACCCGATCACGGCCAACGCGCCGCTGGGCGGGGGTCATATCCAGCGCCAGAATGCCGTAACCGAACATCACCGCCACTGCGGCCTCGGCGGCCCGCAAATCATCCACCGGCGGTAGGTTGCGGTGTTCGCCCACACTACGAACATCATCCGCCAGCTCCTCCACCAGCAACTGCAACTCGCGATGCACCCGGCGGCGAATGCTCACGGACGTGCCCAGACGCTGCTGCACCAGCAATCGAAACTCAGCCTCATGCCCCCCCAGATAGGCCAGAAAGCGATCCACCAGATCACGCACCCCTCCGGCCGGATCGGCCACGATCAACTCTCGCCGTCCCTGGCGCATGGCATTGCGCAGCCGAAAACAGGCCTGATCCACCAACGCCTGACCCAGGCTGTCCATATCCGGGAAGTGGTTATACAGCGACGGCGCCGCCAGCTCCGCCTGCCGCGCCACCTCGCGCAGACCCAAACTGTCGAGACCACGGCCGCTAACCAATAGCTGCATCGCCGCATCAAGGATCTTTTGTCGGGTCAGCGCTTTCCGTTCGGCTCGGTTCAGGGTCATAACCCGCTCCAGTCAATATACAGTTGTAAGTTATATAGAATCGCCATAATGCCACTGAAGCCTGTCAAATAAGAATAATAATTTCGCATGATTGACCAAAAGACGATCAACCCGTAAATTTCACCTCACAGTTGTTAGCCTTAAAGCAGGCGCCATTTTTAAAGCTGGCCAGAAAAGACAAAACAGGAGGCAGCGCCGCCGGATTCCGCTACAGTCTGAATACAGACTTCAAGGAACCGACAGCACTTGCACGGTCATACACCGAGCCAACCTGTTAAAAAAGAAATCGCTGCAAACACAAGAAAGGGGAATGCCATGAACTACTTCGTTACCGGTGCCACCGGGTTTATTGGACGCTTTGTTTTAGCTCGCCTGCTGGCCCGAGAGGACAGCCGAGTCTTTGCCCTGGTGCGCCCCGGCTCGGAGTACAAGCTCGACGCCATGCGTCGGCGCCTTGGCATCAGCGCTGACCGCCTTGTTGGCATCAAGGGTGATCTCACCAAAAAAGTGCTCGGCGTCAGCAAGCGTGACCGGGATGATCTGGTAGCCGCCAAAATTGATCACTTTTTCCATCTCGCCGCTATTTACGACCTCACCGCCGACGAGAACCAGCAGCGCTATACCAACATTGAAGGTACCCGTAACGCCCTCAAGCTCTCCGAAGAGTTGAAAGCCAGTTGCTTCCACCATATCAGCTCCATCGCCGCCGCCGGTCTGTACGAAGGCACGTTCCGCGAAGATATGTTCGAAGAAGCCGGAGAGCTGGCGGATGCCTACCTGCAAACCAAACACGAAGCCGAAAAACTGGTGCGCATGGAGTGCAAAATCCCGTGGCGCATTTATCGCCCATCCATGGTGGTGGGCCACTCGCAAACCGGCGAGATGGACAAGATCGACGGCCCCTACTATTTCTTCAAGCTGATCCAGAAACTCAGCGACTTCCTGCCCCCCTGGGTGCCGTTGCTCGGCATTGAAGGTGGCCGGTTCAACATTGTGCCGGTGGATTTTGTCGCCAGCGCCATTGATCACATTGCCCATGTGCCAGACCGCGACGGCCAGTGCTTCCACCTCACCGCCGATCGTCACTACAGCGTTGGCGAAGTCATGAATATTTTCGCGGGCGTCGCCGATGCTCCGAAAATGCCAGTGCGCATCGACAACAGTGTATTCGAAGCGGTGCCCGGCATGGTGCGCAAAGGCATTGGCAATTTGACCCCGGCCAAATTCTTTCTGCATCAGGCACTGGAAGGGCTCGACATTCCCGAGTCCGCACTCAAATTCCTCAGTTTCCCCACCAGCTTCGATAACAGCAACACCAAAGCCGCACTGGCCGGTAGCGCTATTGAGGCACCGGAACTGGAATCCTATGCCCAGCTATTATGGGATTACTGGCAGCACCATCTTGATCCAGACCGCGATGAGCGCGAAGACGACGGCGCACCGTCCGTTAATCTGGAAGACCGGGTTGCCGGCAAAGTGGTACTGGTTACCGGCGCCACCTCTGGCATCGGTAAAGCCGCTGCCCTGAAACTGGCCCGCGCTGGCGCCAAAGTACTGGTTGTCGCCCGTACTGCGGAAAAACTGGAAGAAACCCTGCATGAAATCGAGCAGTTGGGTGGCACCGCGTTTTCCTACAGCGCCGATGTATCCCACCTTGATGACTGCGACCGGCTGATCAAACAAGTGATCGCCGACCATGGTCAGGTGGATATTCTGGTGAACAATGCTGGCCGCTCCATTCGTCGCTCGGTAGAGCATTCGTTTGATCGTTTCCACGATTTCGAACGCACCATGCAACTGAACTACTTTGGCGCCCTGCGCCTGATCATGCAGTTACTGCCCTCCATGACCGAACGCGGTGGCGGCCATATCATCAACATTTCGTCCATTGGCGTACTCACCAATGCTCCGCGCTTTTCGGCTTACGTGGCATCAAAAGCTGCACTGGATGCCTTTACCCGCTGCGCGGCATCGGAGCTGGCCCACCATGGCATTCGCTTCACTACCATCAATATGCCGCTGGTACGCACACCGATGATCGCACCCACCAAAATCTACAACCATGTGCCGACCATCAGCCCGAACCAGGCCGCAGACATGATTTGCGACGCCATTGTGCGCCAGCCGAAACGGATCGCCACCAGCCTTGGTATTGTCGGCCAGGTGATGCACTTCCTGACCCCGAAAATCACCGAAACCATTATGAACACCGGCTACAAGATTTTCTCCGACTCGTCCGCCGCACTGGGCCAGAAAGAGAAAACCCCCAAGCGGATCAGCCGCGAACAGCAAGCGTTCTCACGGCTGTTCAAAGGCATTCACTGGTAGGTCATACTCGCGGCGCAAACAGAAAAGGCTCGGCAACCGCCGGGCCTTTTCTGTTCTGCCTCCACGCTTACGCCGTTACAGTGTCCATATTCCCCGCTTTATGCGACCATCGCGCCCAATAGCGCATCTGCGCTTCCACCCATTCCAGCCCCGGTACACCGTCCATGGAAATCAAGGTCAACTATCTCGACAACCTTCGGCTCGAGGCAAAGTTTGACGACTTTAGCGTCATCTCAGACCAGCCCATCCGTTACAAGGGTGATGGCTCGGCGCCCGGTCCGTTTGACTATTTTCTCGCATCGTCAGCCCTGTGTGCGGCTTACTTTGTGAAGGTGTACTGCAACACCCGCAATATCTCCACGGACAATATTCGCCTGTCACAGAACAACATCGTTGACCCGGAAGACCGCTACAAACAGATTTTCCGCATTCAGGTGGAGCTGCCGGAAGATATCAGCGACAAGGATCGCCAAGGCATTATCCGTTCCATCGAACGCTGCACAGTAAAAAAAGTGGTGCAGGCCGGGCCGGATTTTCAGATTGAAACCGTCGACAATCTGGATGGGGATACGCAGGCACTGCTCACAATAAAACCCGATGGCGATAGC
>PGZG01000159.1 GCA_002840115.1 Gammaproteobacteria bacterium HGW-Gammaproteobacteria-14
AGCCGGGTGCCGTCTATGCTGTGGGTAGGTAGATCAGGTACGGATCAGAAAACGCCGTGAACCGGCGCGAGTGATGTTGTACTGGTTGAGCAGCTCCGGCTGTTCCTCCAGCAACTTCTTGCTGTCCAGGACGGTGCTGTCCTGGCTGCGCTTCCAGCTGACTTCGCCGCTGGCGAATACCGCCTTGCTGGCATCGCCCATAGTTTCCTGAATGCGTTGCTTCAATGACGACTCCCGTTGTTCCAGCCGAGAGAGTCGTTCGCGGATATCCACGAGCTCGTCGAAATCACCACACAGCGACAGATCTTCGGATAGATCCATCACCGTGCCGGCATCTCTGGGATAGAGCGCCTGCAAAGCGTGACCTGCTGAATCACTTCCATCTGCCGGAGGCGGGGTGTCAGTCTCGACGTAACGCCAGAAATGCCGCTCCAGCTCGATCAGGCGACTGATAACTTCCTCATCGCGATCAATCCGGAACACCTGCAGATCCTGACCACAGAGCAGCACGCTGACATCGGCCGACTGTTTACCGGTAACGGCCAGCTGATGCTGCACTTGGCACTGGATGTACTCAGGCACCCCGTCACGCCACAAGCGCGAGCCAAACTCTCCGGCCGTCTTGCACTCCAGAATCTGCACCTCGTCGTTGCCGACCACGGTGTAATCCAGATTGGCCAGCATCCAGGCTTTGTCCGGATCCGGGTGCTGCAGCACGGCATTGATCCGCCGCACCTTGTTGCCGGTCTTGTGGCTGTAGTGTTCGGCCACAATGGGTTCGAGCACATTGCCCCAGTACATCGGCGAGGTCATGTCGCTGGGATCGACCTTTGGCAGATCCTGATCCCGGCCAGTCTTGATCATCCACAGCTCCAGCTGTGACTGATACGGGCTGATGCCGCAGGCGGCGGCCGCGTCACTGGCACCGATGCCTTGCTTGCGGACCTTGAGCCAGTCTTCGCGGCTCATGCCCTTGGTGGATACGAGGCGTAGCGCCGGGCGCTGCCGCAATGGAGAGGCGTGCTGTCTGCTCATGGTGTTCTCCCAAAATAAAAGCCCGTCAACGCGAAAGGCGAAGGCGGGCAGGGTGTGCGGTGGGGAAGTGCTTAATTGGTGGCGGTAGCTTCCGGAGCTGGAGCGCAGCTGAAGAAAATATCTACCAGCTCGGCAATAGCGCCTTGCTGATGATCCAGCGAGGGCAGTGAGCGATGTTGCAGCAAGTGATTCCCGAGAAATCGTCCCAGTGGAGCGACGACTTCATACTCAAAAACGCCATCAAACTTTTCAGGTTGTTGCCAGTGGTGTCGAACCTCATTCCAGAGGGGATCGAGACATTGACACGCCTCGATCATCAGCTCGATAAACCCTTGCTGCCATGTCTCGACAATCCTGTCGATGCGTTCATGCACAGGGCGCTCAATGAGCATGCCTTCCAGCAGGAAAGCGCCCCATACTGCTGCCACACTGGCCGGCAGTGGTTGATGTGGTTGTTGGTTTGTGGATGTCATCAAAGGATCTCCTTTCAGGCAGGCTCTGGCGTTTGTTCAGGAAACCAGTGCTAGTGTCTGATCAAGGGCCTGCTGTTTGAGGTTGGCGCCCTGACCGAACCAGGCTGAGTCCAGCCGGTGATCATCACTGCGCGCCCGTCGCTCATGATCGACGAACTCGGTGACGGCATTGAGCAGGCCATAAGCGGTGCTGTAGGAGGAGTGGAGGTGAGCTCCCCGACCTGCGCCATCGAACAATGCGCGCACCTTGGCCATGGCCCGTTCGTTGCGCTTCTGCTCGATCTGATCCGGGCGAGGCTGAAACAGGTTGCGGATGACTTTTTCCGCTTCTAACGGGTTTACCTTGCGCTCGCTCAGCGCTTTCAGGCGGTACATGAAGTCGTCCCAGGCGGACACGGAAATGCCCAGCTGCTTCTTTACGGCATCTGCATCAAACACACTGCGGTGAGACACCTTTACCGATTGAGCACGGCCATCAAGTGCCACAGCCAATGTGTTGTTGCACACCACCCGCACGCTGGTGAACTGCGCTGTAGTGGCCATGGTGCCGTCGCAGGCGGTGGCCAGCAGGACATAGGCGTCGGTGCGGTCGTTGCCTTTCAGCACGCCACTTTGGCCGGTCCTTGCGAGTGCCCAGATCTTGCGGCCACCTTTCAGACTGCCTGCGGTCTCCAGCTCGAAGCCTGACTTCTCGGTGAGATCTCGGTAGAACTCCAGAATCTCCCGGGGCTGTACCACCTGATAGCGCTGGCTGACCACGGACAGCGGGGTACGGTTATCCGAGCGATATAACACCTTGTGATCATCGAAGGAGAGGATCTCCCCCAGATGGCTCTTGTCTCCATTGATGAAGCGCACCGGAGTTTCTCGGATGTTCCAGTTAAGGCCGGCTTGTTCCATCCAGACATCTATCGACTGCTGTTCTGCCAGGCGGTTGCCGAGGCCATGCCAGGGCGTGCGGCCAACATAGGCCATTTGCTCTACGAGATGTGCCATGGTGTTTCTCCTGTAAACGGCATAAACGCCCGTGCCCGAATGGACAGGGCAATGGAATATTTGAGTTGGGGGTAACTACTGAGGGTATTAAAGATCGATCAGATCCAGCCACGCTCGGCCAGGCTGACCCACTGACTTTGGGAGACCACAAAGTGGTCCAGTACTCGTACATCGACAAGGCTTAGCGCCTCGCTCAAACGCCGGGTAATCGAGCGGTCGGCCTCGGAAGGATTCGCGCAGCCGGATGGATGGTTATGCGCGAAGATAACTGCAGCAGCGTTGTGCTCCAGAGCTCGCTGCACAACAACACGGGGGTAGACGGCAGCGCCATCGATGGTGCCGGTGAACATCCGCTCGAAGCAGATCACCTGATGCTTGTTGTTCAGGAACAGCACGGCAAAGTGCTCGTTCTTTTCCTTCGCCAGAGACAGCTGTAAAAAGCGAGCAGCATCTTCTGGCTTCGTCATATTTCCCGGGCCTGCAAGATTTTCCAGCAGGATGTCAGCAGCGATCTGCACCAGTGCATCAGGGCTGACATAGCCCCGTACGCGGTAAAGACCCTGGTCGTTCTTGATGTACGGCGGTTTGGCCATGGGGTTCTCCAGACGGCAAAAAGCCCGCGCTCGGCGGGCTTGGGATGTGTTGGCTATGGTGGAATGGGTGGCGCAAAGATCAGGCTCTGTTGCCGCTGAATGTATGTTTGCAATCAAGGCATTCGAAGCTGTCGAGGATGCTTTCATCGACAAAGTCGCCGAGAGCCGCGCCGGCTGATCCGCCAGCAATACCTCCAGCCAGGCCGCTGAGTAATGCCCCGGCCAGCCCGCCTATGACTGACCCGGCAGGTCCGGCAATCGCGCCAACAGTGGCGCCGATCCTCGCGCCCGAGCAGGCGGCAGCAATACCGCTGATTGCACCGGCTACGGTGCCAAGGGAGGTACAGATTTTGCGGCCAGTGTGATGTGCTGCGATCCGACCGGATCTACAGATGGGGCATTGAGGGGGCATGAGGGGCTCCTGAAAGGGCTTTGGGCCAAAGGGGCTGGTTGGCCAGCTTCAGGAGAGTGATATATGTCTGAAGAAATTTGGGATAAGGAGTATGTAGTCCCATTGGTTAGTCATTCACTAAGGGGGCAATGGGGTGCAGGAAGGGGTATCTCTGCCAGCCTCAGAATGGTGTTATGTTTTTGAAATTACTTGGAATTCTCTCGAAAATAGGCAAGGATCGGCCCAGTAGTCTTTGGTTTAGGGGGGGGGTGCCTTTTCGATGTTTCAATTGGCAGGTCAACAAGACCGACAAACTTGGGGAAGGGCTTGGAGCGAAGGGGGGCAATGCAATAGGCCGATATGCAAAAGGGTTACGGCACTGTCCATAAGTGCAGTTTTCTTGTGTATTATGGCCCGGTTGCGAGTTCAACTTGAATTGACTTTGAGAATAAAGTAACCATAATGGTTAATCCTGATTCCAGCGTAGAGCAGACTAGAGACGTACCGGCATATGCGCTTGAGCGTATTTGTGAGCTGGCACGTAATGGCAAAGTCATCTACGGCGGTAGGCGTGTAGAGCTGGATATTCAGGAAAACTTTCAGATGAGCCAAGAGGAGGTATGCCAATGCATCGCGTCACTGGACCCTTCACATTTTCGGCATTCCAAACTGTACCCTGGTCGGCCTAAGTGGATGGATGTTTATTGCCGCGCTTGGGCTGTTGATGGTCAGACTCATGATCTTTATATCAAACTTATGCTTGGTCAGAATGTTATGACAGTGACTCTCTGCTCATTTCACTGGCAACGCTGAGGGATAAGATGAAATCAACTGATGCGATCCGAACTTGCCCCATGTGCGAGGAGGGT
>PGZG01000160.1 GCA_002840115.1 Gammaproteobacteria bacterium HGW-Gammaproteobacteria-14
TTGAAATCTTCCGGGTAGCGCTTACCGCTCATAATTGACACCTCCTCGATGCGTTAGTGTAACGCTATCGGGTGTCTAGAATATCGGGGGCTTGCCACTTTAGTGAGCGGTTACTGCAGTCGCTGGAAAAGTCGGGAATTTCCGCCACCAGCCCCACCGCACTAACGCGCAAATTCAACCTCCTTTACCCGGACGCAGAAGTGTCCGTGCAGGCGGTTCGCCGCTGGCTGGAAGGCACTGCCATTCCCTCTCAAGACAAACTGGTTGTACTGGCGGCCTGGCTCAAGGTTTCCCCGGAGTGGCTGCGGTTTGGCGATGGTCAGAAGGTTGCGGCAAGCCCCGCAAAAACTGTTCGGGAAAGCCGGGAAGATTATGATGCTGGCACTCTGGTTGCACTCATTGAGCTACTGTCCGAGGAGCATCGACGAGCCGTTCAGCAGGTGATCGTGGCACTGCTCGACAATGAAGGCAAAGCAATAAAGTCGTCGGCACGCCGACGCTAAACAGAGCCACTTTCCTACAGCAGTCACCGCCACGGACTTACCCAAAGCATCGCTGAATCACACCTTGGGGAATAGTTGATAGTCACAACGACTATCCTGTTACCCTACCTGAAGACCACTGCTGCGAAACTCTGCTCTGCCAAACAGGGCCCTGACACCACGATCAAGTTTGAGGTTTGCCACATGCGCTTTTCACTCTCCACAGCGTCACTCTCTGGACCCACTGCTTTGCTGCTCGGCCTGTTGCTCTCCGCGGGGAGCTGGGCTGATGATTGGCGGCAAATCCGCAGCGCCGCCGAGCGCACGGATGTCAGCACCTGGGTGCGCCCGGTAGCAGGCAATCCGCTCAATGCTTTCCGAGGTCAAACCGAAGTGCCTTACCCGATGCTCACCGCTATTGCCGTGCTATCCGATATAGAGCGATTCCCGGAATGGGTGTTCCAGTGCCATGCAGCAAAACTACTGCCAGAGTTCGGCGAGGATCTTGCGTATATTGAGATCAAGGGCATTTGGCCGGTATCAGACCGGGACGGTGTGGCCCGCACGACGATTCATCAAGAACCGGACACGCTTATCACCACCATTCGTTCCGTGGCGGCGCCGGACATCGTGGATGAAGTGCCGGGCACCGTGCGCATTCCGCAACTGGAAAACCAGTTTGTTTTTGAACCCCTTGCGGATGGCTGGACGCGGATTACCTTCGAAACCCAAGTAGACCCCGGCGGTATGATTCCAGCCTGGCTGGCCAACTTTGTTGCCACACGCGCGCCACTAACCACTTTGCAAAAAATGCAGCAACAAATGAAAGACTCCCGCTACCATCTGGAGTCCAGCGACCAACTACCGGTGCAGTTGCCGGGCACAGCCGCCATGACATTCCCCGGTGGCCCGCCAATACGCTAACGCGCTTTTACTAAAACATGCTTACTAAAACCAATTTGAAAGCGCTGCGAATTTCGCGGTCAGACTGCCGCCTGCGCCGCCGGTGAACGCGCAATATAGGCCAGCGCCTGCTCGGTATTACCCTCGTGTTCGGGGTGAAACCGCGGCGACAACCAGCGCAACGTGCGTCGCACAATCAGGCTCATGGTCGGTACATTATTAGTGCGGCGACCTTCCCGCTCGAGCTGCAACAGCAACGGCAGCAAACCACGGCGAGAAAAATACTGCGCCTTCGGATCACTGTCCTGACGACCCAGGCTGCGACCACCTTCGGCGATAAAGTAGAGGAACAATGGAAACACTATCGCCATAATCGCCTGCCGGCTCAAATAAAAACCGGTCTGGGTTTGGCACAGATGCTCATACACATCGAAGGCCACGGTACGATGTTCGACCTCTTCCGCCAAATGCCAACGAAATAAATCCGCCACCACAGGGTCGCCCTGATCCCAACTTGTGTTATTCATGCACCAGTCGCCTAATAGACCGGTGAAATGCTCAATCGCGGCCACCACACCAACACGGAATATCAACCACTGATGCTCTGACCACTTTCTTTTCAGAAAAGGTAGCGCAAAGGGGTTTTCACCAAGAAATTGTTCAAACATCCAGTCAGCCTTGCGACGAAACTCATGGATGTCATAACCATTTTGCTGCAACCAGGCTTCACCTTTGCGATGAGCCTGAGCATGAACACCTTCCTGACGAATAAAGCCTTGCACTTCTTCACGCAACAGCGGATCCGTGACGAAAGGCAATGCCTTGTTGTATACCCGACAAAACCAGAGCTCGCCCGCAGGCAATAACAGATGAATACCATTGATTAAATGGCTTGAGAACACATCGCCCGGCAGCCAATGTACTGGCGAGTTCGACAAATCAAATTTTACCTTACGCGCTTTGAGAGAATGACCCTGAACAGCATTCACAGAAATATCTCCCGGTTAGCTACGAAGACTCAATTCGCTGGCAAAAGGCGCGCGCACCCGTAACGATGAAAATCGGCGTGCTGCATCACCACTCTCCACCGCCTCGGCAAACTCACCAATCCACTCAGCAATCTGCTCCGCATGACTCAACGGCACCCAATGATTAGCATCAATATCGCGACGATAGAGTTCCGACACCCACTCATGCAGGTCCTCGAACAGTTGCGTGCCAACATAGTTATCGCCGGTTGGCACAATCAAATGCACCGGCGCATCGGCATAACGGGGCTGTGGCTTCAGCAGTTTCGATTGAAAGTTGGCGCGATACAGGTTGACACCATACTGGCCATCTTTGGTTTGGCTCGGATTCGGTACAGCCTCATGCACACCCTCACGTTTTTCCAGATACAGCGGCCACCACTTACCGATCCCCAGCTTCCACGACAACGGCGGGATGACCGGCAATTGGAAAAACACGATGTACCAGGACGACAGTAACTGTTTGAGTGCCTTGCGCTGCTCGCGCCAGGACAGGCTGCCAAAACGCTTACGCATCCAGAAGCCCATATGATCGAGGCAGGGACCGGAAATCGTAGTGAATGACAGAATGCGCTCCTTGAGCGGCGCTGTGGTCACCGACTCCCAACTCTGGATCGAACCCCAGTCATGGCCCGCCAGATGGAAGTCACGACCCGGTATCACCGCATCCACCACCGCCAGCAAATCACGGGACAACTGCGCCATGCTGTAGTCCGACACCTGCGTCGGCACATCGGAGCCGCCAGCGCCGCGAACATCATAGGCAATCACAAAAAACCGGTCCGCCAACGTCTCTGCCACCGGCTGCCAGACCTGATGGTTATCCGGGTAGCCGTGCACCAGTACTAATGGCGGAAGGGAAGGCTCTCCCCAAGTGTGCACCTGCAGGGAAATACCGTTGGAAAGAATCCGGGTGGTGTTCATGAGCGCCTCAGCGTAAAGCATGATTTACCCAAGCATAATGACATTCGTCGATGGCACGGTTGGCCAAAATGGCATCAGCTCAGTGCAGGTCGGTCACCCCCCGTCAAGATCACTCCGAGCTCACTCTTCGGCAAACGAGGCGTATTGCTCGACAAGGAAATCAATCAGGGCACGTACCGCAGGCAGCATGCCCCGGCGGGACGGGAATACCAGATGAATGACCTCTCGACGTGGCGCCCAGTCCGGCAGGACTCTCACCAAGGTTCCGCGTTTTACCTCCTCGGCTAACATCAGCACAGGCAGCTGGGCAATTCCCACACCAGCCACCGCACTGGCCCGCAACGCCACCATGTCGCTGGTGATATAGCGAGGCTGGTGTTGCACCACCACTTCGCGACCATCGTCATGGTGCAATACCCACTGATGACGCTCATGGGGAGCATCACTACGGCTCAGGCTTGGCCAGTCAGCGAGTTGCTCCGGCGTGTCCGGCTGCCCGCGCGCGGCAATCAACGCCGGGCTGGCCACCAGACACTGGCCCCGATCCGACAGCACTCTCATCACCAGTCCGCTGTCTTCCAGCGGCAAGGGCCGCACTCGCACGGCGATATCAACCCCCTCATTCAACACATCAACCCGCCGGTTGGTGGCCTCCAGATGCACCACTACTTTCGGATAACGCAGCATGAACTGCGCCAGCATCTGGTTCACATGGAAGTGCAGCAGGCCCACCGGGCAGACGAGCCGGATGGTGCCCTGCGGCTCTGCCTGCAGGCTTTCGATGGTTTGCTGCGCGGCCTCGGCCTCCACCAGCATGGCGCGGCAGTGTTCGTAGTAGCGCTGGCCCACTTCGGTCACCACAAAGCGGCGGGTGGAACGTTGGATCAGGCGCACACCAAGACGATCCTCCAGCTGAGCAATACGTCGGCTAAGCTTCGATTTGGGCAATGCCAGCGCCCGCCCTGCCGGAGCAAACCCGC
>PGZG01000161.1 GCA_002840115.1 Gammaproteobacteria bacterium HGW-Gammaproteobacteria-14
CGAAGATCCTCGCGAGCCGCCGTCACCGCCTCGAACCAGTCTGCAGCCTGGTATCCCCGTGTCCTGGTTCCTACGATTTCAGGTGGCAAAATCGACTCTCCAAGCTTTCGTATCGGCCATTGCGGGCAGCCTTCGTGCAGGTAAATCTTCTCTGGAATCGAAAAACAATACTCAATAAGACGTTGGTCCATCGTCGGGCTGCGCGGCTCGAGATCCCGAGCATTCATGCTAAGGCAGGTACCGGCAAACTCGGTTTTAAGCAACGGGCCCAGTCGAAGCCGAATACTGTTGGAGTTCCCCCGAAACATCAGATCATGACCGACCCTCCTGGCACGCCGGTCCGTGTTGAGTCTCTTCTGCAATTCCGGGCTTACGGCTGAATAGGAGGATAAATTCAGACCCTTTCCTTTGCGGCTCTGATATGCAGCCCAAAGTCGTGAGGGCACATGCGGTGCAATTGAGAACTCGAGAAACCACTGCCGTGAAAGTCCAGGGAAACGGCGCCTCATTGCCCGAAGGATACGCCACCAGGATATCAATCTTCCCCGGATTAGCAGCGATTGCAATAATGACCGCCCATCATGAGAAATCGTCAAATTGCCTTGCCATCCATTCAGCAGAACTCGCGCCCCTTGATTCGTTGCAGCCCGCTGCACGTCACTAACCCAGCCTGCATTGCAGGGATTATAGACTGGCGAATCCATTGATTCGATTCGCCCTCTTAGCCCCTCAAGGGGAGATTTTCCGCAGCTCTCGACAAGGATATGGTCAATGTTCTCGTACATTCTGGCCAATGCCGTTGCGCCGGGCGCTTCATCTCTATGCCAGCCCTTTCTGACAGCTCCTTCCCGTTTATTTTCCGGCAAGACACCTGTCAGGGCGATCAGACGCCGATCTGATGCGCCCAGAAGCTTGGCTGCTATAGCGGTCACGGTACTGCTATCAAGGCCGGAGATAAGTTCACTGGCTACCGGCCCAGCTGAACGTAACCGGCAGGAAACGGCCATTGTGAGCTTCTCTTCCAGCCCATCAACGTACTCCATTGGATCTTTTAGCTGCAGTGGAGCGCTTTCTTCAAACGAATGGTAGCGGTGAAAAGAGGTCTTCCCGGCCTGGATCGACAGAAACTCGCCTGGTTCTACCCTGTAAATCGATTTAAATAGCGTAGCCCGCGGTTCAAGCGGTATCGAGCATAGATAATCGTGAAGCGATTCCTCTCGCAGCTCTCGGGGGACGCCCTGAATTGTAAAAAGAAACTTTGGGAGACTTCCAAATACGAATCTTCCATCACTTTGATGCCAATAAACTGGCCTGTAGCCGACAGCGTCGCGACCTATAAGCAGCCAACGTGATCGTTGATCCCAATTTGCCAGCGCGAAATCACCAACAAGGCGCTTGAATGCCTGCTCTTGCCAGGCATCGAACGCGTGGGCTACCAATTCACTGTCTGCCATCAGGCGCAACCGAGCTGTGTCCACTTCCAGCGTCGCAGCCAGTTCCTCGCGATTATCGAGGCGCCCATCGAATATCGTCACGCGACCGGATTCGGGGGACACGACTGGCTGACGATCCAGTCGATCTTCGGGGGTCGTTCGCAGCAGCGAACGCATCAGCAGTGCGCCACGTCGCTCCCAGCTGTTTTGCGCGTCTTTTCCGTACTGGGTGATCACCGACAACAAACGCTCCGCCGTCGCCCGATCTACCGGTTTTTCAGCGTCAAAATGAACGATACCGCCTAGCGCGCTCATCTGGAATCGCGTTGAGCTTTGGGGCTGGTCAACAGATCGCCAAGCTGCTCGAACAAAGTTTCAGCCACGGCCTCGGGATTTTTCAGCACGACAGCCCTGCGGTAAAATCGGCTCACATCGGATCCCGCACCCAGTGCCAGCAGGTGCAGGGGAGATGCATCAAGACGCTGAACGACTGCCCGAAGATGGTCGCATAGAAAACCCCTACCATTGGCTGCAGCCGTCGCCCGATCGAAAGGCGCGCCGTCGGAAAGAACGAGCAGAATGCGGCGAGAGACATCGAGACTGAACAGCCGCTGCGCTGCCCAGTGCAAGGCCTCGCCGTCGATGTTTTCGTAGCCGAAATCTTTACGCAGCAGTAATCCGAGGTATTGACGGCAACGCCGCCATGGCTGACGCGCACTCTTGAACACGATGTGACGAACGGCGTTCAAACGACCCGGCTGACCCGACTGATCCGAGCGCTGCCAGCGCCGCTCAATGGGATTCTCTTCTCCATACCGAGTCGTGTAACCCAGCACCTCACACTGAATGCCGCATATTTCGAGCACGTGTACAGCCAAATCAATCGCCAAGGCCGCCGACAAACGTCGATCACTCCGCATGGAGCCGGATAGATCAACCAGCAGACTCACACCCGCCTCCGGAACCGGGCATTCGGATTCAGACCGAAAAACGCGCGGGTCGCTGCCTGTCTTCACCAAGCGGGCGATACGACGGTTATCGATCAACCCCTCTTCGAGATCGAACTGCCACGTACGCCGCCTTGCGACCTGGAGACGCCGCTGCAGCCGATGAGCAAGCTGGCGAGCTCGCCGCCGATCAATCGTCTGAAGGCGATCAAGGCCCTGCCGGTCCTCAGGCTGATACCAGCGCTTTGCCGAAGCTATTTCATCTTGCGCTTGACTGTAAACCTCGTACTCTGGGTATGCCCTCGAAACCGGTGCTTCCGATTCTGCTTGACCATCGACTTCCAGGCTGGCGTCCGGATCGCCTTCGCTTGGGTCGACAAGCAGCGAGGATGGCGCTGAATGATCGGCAGATATCTTTTCCGCTGACAAGTCCTGACTCGATGGAGCCAGGGTTTCAGCGCAGCGCTTGACCAGCGGCTGAACACGACTCGCAAAGACTTCTGAATCTTCGAGAACTGCCTGATCCCAGGCCTCGACAGCCAACAACTCGCCGAGGGCCGTCGCCAGCGCCTGAAATTTTTCATATTCAATGGCCTGCGAAACAGAGCCACCAAGCGCTCGACGCCAGCGCATGAGCCGGTCCCGCATGCGACTCGGCTCATGTTCCCGAACCCATTCCTCGACCAACACCTGTGCAGAATGTTTTTTGCCTTCGGCCAAATTCCGGGCGCACAGATACAGTGGACGCAGCGTATCCGAAGACGGGGCCAGACGTGCCGTATCAGCCAGGTTGGAAGCCATCCCTGGCCAGCCTATGGCAGCCAGCCTTTCAACCCGAACCCGGTCGAACAAGTCGAAAAAAGGCCGTTCCTGAGGTTCAAATGCGGCCGCAACCTCGGGAACATGCCACCTGTTCCAGGCTGCACGGAGATCGAGCATGTCCCGCTGGCTGGCGATGGCCGGTGATCCAGTCTGCAGCGATACCGGGCGAACCTGGCGACCACGTGCAAACGTGCGGATCCAGGCCCGGCCCAGCGGGCGCAGGGCCTCACCGTTATCAGTAGAGCGAGAGTGGCCGCGAGCCAAGCTCAAGCTCCTCGTCAAAACAGCGCTGAAACATCTCGGCAATAAGCGGACGCTCGGTCTCGTCGCAGCGATTGAAAAATGCCATTCTGAAGGCGTCGGCAACGCTTTCCAGCAACACCAGATTCTCGCCCCATGTGATCAGTGTGCGCAAAGAAACCACCGTTGAGAGATCGCCTTGTCGATGTGCCTCTCGACACAAACCGGCCAACAATGTCATTCTCCGCACAGTCTCATCGCTCAGCGCTGGCAGCCGCAATCTCAGCACCTCACACTCTCGATGGGAGTCCAGATAGCCCAACTCGGCAATCACCTGCCAACGATCCATTTGAGCCTGGTTCAGTGCCTGAGAGCCGACATACATTCCGGTCGCATCACCCTGCCCGGCAGTGTTGGCCGTGGCGAAAATCCTGAAGTGACGGTGCGGTGTGATGACTCGATTCTGGTCAAGCAGCGTGAAGCGACCCTGCGACTCCAGAATACGCTGGATGACGAACATGACATCTGGTCGGCCGGCATCGTATTCGTCGAACACGATCGCAACCGGACGCTCAAGTGCCCAGACCAGAATCCCGGGCACAAACTCCGTGACCTGCTTTCCGTCACGGACCACGACCATGTCGCGTCCAACAAGGTCGGAACGCGTAATGTGCCCATCCAGATTCACCCGGATACAGGGCCAGTTCAAGCGCGCCGCTACCTGCTCGATATGACTGGACTTGCCACTGCCATGTGGACCATGAAGATAAACGCGGCGGTTATGAGCAAAGCCAAGCAAAATCGCCTGAGTGGGCCCGTCCACAAAACGGAAGGATGGATCCAATTCGGGCACATGCTCG
>PGZG01000162.1 GCA_002840115.1 Gammaproteobacteria bacterium HGW-Gammaproteobacteria-14
TCACCCGCCGCTGGTGGGAAGTCTGGAAGGAAACTGGCACCTGGCAATATGTTGCAGGTTCTGACAGCAAGTCATTCTCACGGTTGATCTATCAAACGCTGAACAACTGATCAACGGATACCCCGACCGCAAAGGTCGGGGTATCCGCATAGAAACAGAGTTATGCCGGGCGACCTGCCATGAATAAGTACATTGTGCTAATCAGCATTGCGGTTTTTTTTGTTGCCTTGATTTATGTATCTGAAGTTAGTGACATAAAGCCTGATGACATTACGGAACAGGCAAGCATATCCAGCATAACGCTGGACGCCACGATCAGTCACAACGCAGCCGCGGTTGTCTCACTCGAAGCCGACAGAACACCATCTGACACCGTTCATCAGAATGCCCGCCCCGAGATTGCTAAAATCTCTGATAACCCGATGCAAAACCAGCTGGCGGATGTTGCCGAAGCTTATCGCTACAGCGCCCGATTTCCTCCTTACTCTCAGCCGCTGACGGAAAATGACTGGACGGCTTTAAACCCCCGTGCGTTCAGCCCGTCGGAAAAGCCGCTGTCTAACGCTCCTTCATTAAAAGTCAGCATTGAGCTGCCTCAGTATGTGCTCGACAGAAGCCATGACCTTCCAGTGAAGGTGGTGGTGGCAAATGAGGGTGATAGCACCTCCACACTCAGGGTAACCGGCGGCCAAGTGGCGATCCGTCATAGCGCCGGCAGGGGATCCCCCATGCCGCTTGAAAGCACTACATTGCAAGGTAATGTCGAAACGTTTTTAGCAATGATTCCGGCCTCTGAGCTGGCCTCCCTGCCAGACACAGAGGTAACCGTCACCGCCCAGCTCAAGCTGTCTGACGGCGAGAGCTCCGTGGTTACTGCAGTAGCGCGCTTGTATGAAAGCGTCGCGAACCTGAACTACCTTGGTTCGGCCTATGTGGATGGCGCGCATCTGGTTATACCGGCGCACTTTGATGTCACTCAGTCAGGCTACTACCGTGTGCAAGCCAATCTGTTCTCGGAAACCGGCGTACCTGTCAGTCATCTGAATGCCGCTTTTATGCTTTCCGGCGACAATGCCGTTGGCCTGATGAAAGTGCATGCCGTTACGCTCAGGGAGAAAGACATCGCCGGCCCCTATGTCTTCAGAGACATTAATGTGATGCGCATGCCATCCGGCCCAGGTGAGCAGACACAATATGGCAGCGCAAGCGCCACAAGCTACCCCGTGGCGGCATTTCCACTGACAATGTACAACGATGAGGCCTATGAAGATCCGGCCACGCAACAGCGGATCAAGTTTCTGGAAGCACTAAGCGGCGCGGAGCTGTAACGGATGCAGCCGGAGCCAGTGCAGGCGGCCTATTACCCCGCTCACGAAACACTTTCATAACTTCTGACCAAGCCTTCCCTGCCCCCGTATCGGCTGTGTGTTTTCAATAGCGCGCACATGTGCCGACCGATTTACCGGCAAACTCCGGGTTCGCCACTGCCGTAGGATTATCACGTCGCCGCAGACATTCCTGACGACGGCGAGATTCGTAAAACACATCCACGCCGTCATTGTGCAACTCCCAAGCACGGCGGATGTTGGCAGCTTCTGCTCTACGATTGCGCTGGTTTTGCTGATTACGTGCCTGAGAGCGCACATGAGCACAATGGGGGCCACCAGCGCGACAGTAAAGCTCGGCTTCATAGGCATCTTCCGGGCCGCCTTGCTGGTGCACTTTGCGAATCACCGGAATGCTTTCCTGTTCCGCCTGCGTAGCTCGCAGCGCTCTCTGCTGACCAAGAATCGCCTCCCTGCGTAATCTGGCCTCGTTGTCCGCCACAACTTCCTTATGAATTTCTTCGTTAACCGCAACCAACTGCGACGAGGTGTCCTTCAGGTAAGCACGCATCCAGCTTTCGCCAACTTGAATCGCAGCTTCCCAGGTCGCCGCCGGCGGGATCTGCCCGCCAAAGGTATTCGGTTCATCAAAAGGTCGCCTCCGGGTGCAGATAGTTCGGCATGGTGTGCAACTGCCACTGACCGTCATCCTGCTGGGCTATCAGATAGGGACCTGAGAGGAACCGCACGTCGACGAGTTGCGTGGCGCCACCGATACTCCAACGACGGTAGCTCAGTTGGTTCAGATCATGATCCTTGGGCCGATCCTCCAAGCGCCAGTCTTTCCAGACAGGCCCCGTCCAGTAGCTGAACGCGGGACTTGCCCACCCCCAACGCATACTGTCGCCGCTGGCATAGGCCACAACCCAACCAAGCACTTTATTGAAAGCATTACCCGCTGGTTGCTCCTGAGTGAAGATGGGAATCATGCCCACCGCTCCCTCGGGCATGACTTCCTCTCCCTGACGGTCAAGCACCACAAACCAATCGGGATTGGCAGGATGGTCACGCAGGAACACCTTGTCGAAAAGGGCGCGCCTCTGAGCACTGGCATTGCTGTCCTCATAAGTCAGGTTTAGTTCCTGATCGCCAAACTGGTATGAGCGGGTATTAATATGGCTGCCTTCAGCTATCTCGGATGCCACATGGGCGATCAGTACATTGTCGTGCCTGGCTACTGCCTCCAGATTGGGGCCGAGCGTCACAATGGTGGCCAGATCCTCATCCTGCTCAATACCAAACTGGACATGACCGACAGCGCTGGTGCGGTAGTACAGCGGCATACCGCTAGCCGCACTGAGACGGGTGAGGTTGAAATCGTAAAGGCGCTCCCAGGTTTGCTCTATCATCCCGTTGCGGGTGATCACTGCATCTGCCCACATATCCCGTGGCACATAGTTCGGCAAACGCCAAGTGCCCTGCGACTTGCGTTCGTGAGGGGTAATCACCAGCACCGCTTCGGCGGAATAGGGTCCCCGCCCTTCGGCCGCGAAGATCACCTGAGGAGCGCTGGCCTTGAACGACCGAGAGAAGTAATTATCGACCTTGCCATCCGCACGAATGATGCCACTGAGACTACCGCCAGCACCGTTAAGAGAGTCCTCCCACACCAGCAGACCCATACCCTCCACCAGCGTCATATGAGTACCTTTCAGGGTTGTGCTGCCGCCCCCCGGTTTGGTGTATTTCACTTCCAGTTCGCCGTCGTTACGTTTTCGGATAAAGACGGACTGGCCGCTGGACTTGATAGTGGCCTGAACCGGCGGTACAGCGCTGAAACTGTAGCTGCCATATACCTTGATGCCCGCATCTTCATAGGCTTCTATCGCTTGATACTCGGAGGTCACTGGCGCCTTGGGAGCGCTACTGCAGGCCGTCAGATTGACCATCAAAAAAATCAGCATCCATGGACTGCTCAACCTGACCATTATTTTCTCCCTGTTTATCAGTGCCATTACCAGACTTCGTGATTGCTCGGCTGGTAAATCCGTCTGTCTTCATACCAGTAATAATCGAGCCCCTGTGCATCGTGCCAGAAATCGGCGGATAACGGGGCAGTCTCCCTTTGCGAGGAGTTAGTGGCCATGCAGTACAGCACCATGATAGCCAAGCATTTTCTACTCACGATTATAGACATCGGCCCTTTGCTAACACCCCCCTGAAAACGGGGGGTAGTCACTGCCGGATTTTCTTGAGCATCTTGCGAATGCAGGGCACGCTCTGATAATTTGCTAACACTATGCCCACGAGCACGGCATCGACAAGCCGGAGATTCAGCAGTGGGTGTGGCCGTACTGAAAAAACGCTAGCTATCAGCCTTTAACCTTCTTCAAACCCTTGCGAATGCCACGATCCAGCGCTGCCCGGATAAGCGGCCCAATCAACGGCACCCTACCTTCAAACTCAATGGTGTAATGCAGATGCGAGCCGGTAGGCGTTGAAGAAAAGCGCATTACGCCAAGATGATTTTTGAGCGGGCTGCCACGGGTAATGCGGTACTCGATCAGCTCGTTTTCGCGGTAGGCAGTGACCGTTTCAACAAATGCCGGGCCACCCAGTGCACGCATCTCTCGAGCAGAACCGACACCGTTACGAGCCCCCTGCCCGTCAGAAAGACGGCGAATTTTTGTCGGATGGAAAATGGTTTCCAGATTCTCATGCTCGCCCAGCCAGGCGAACAGCTTTTCGACGGAAATGGGGAAATCCTGATGAATGTTGATGCGTTGCATGGGATACCGGGCTCCTGATAGCAGAAGCACCGGCCGGGCTGGCCGGTGCATGGGCGCCGGCCAGCATCCCCGATCAGGCGGCGCTGGGCAACACCCG
>PGZG01000163.1 GCA_002840115.1 Gammaproteobacteria bacterium HGW-Gammaproteobacteria-14
GCCCCGGATAAGTCAGCAACACCTCAAAGCTGTTGCGCGCCGCCGGGTCGCGCTGGAATACCGAGCTAATATCTTCACGAATACGGTCAAACATACGGTCTCCCGTTATTGGTTCCAGCGCTTCTGAATAGTGGCAAGCATGCCGCGCAGAATGCTGACTTCCATCTTGTCCGGGCGCGCGCGCATAAACAAACGTCGCAGCCGGGTAACCACCTGGGCCGGGTTTTCCGGGTCGAGAAAACCGCTTTCCAGCGCCACCTGTTCAAAGTGAGTCAACAGGCGATCCACATCCTGATTGCTGGCCAGCGGCTCATCCCACACCAGTTCCGGCAGCGGCATCACATTGCGTCGCGAACGGGCTTCAGGACGCTCCACTTCATCACCGAGCACCGCCAATCGCAACTCATAACTGATCAACTGTACGGCGGAAGCCACATTCAATACACCGTAAGCGGCATCGCTGGGAATGGAGACATGCAGATTACAGCGCTGCAGCTCTTCGTTGGTCAGGCCGCGATCTTCGCGGCCAAACATCACCGCCACCTTCATGTTCGGCTCTGCGGCAATGCGATCTCCCAACTGCCGGGGCGTAATGCAGGGCCAGGGAATCCGGCGCTGACGGGCACTAGTGCCCACCACCAGGTCGGCATCACCAATGGCTTCATCCAGAGTGCTGCACACACGGGCGTTCTCCAACACATCGGCAGCGCCGCCGGTGGCTCGAGCGGTGGCCTCCGGGTCCGGGAATTTCACCGGCTGTACCAGTCGCAGATCAGAAAGCCCCATGGTTTTCATGGCACGGGCCGCCGCACCGATATTGCCGGGATGCCGGGTTTCCACCATTACAATTCGCAGTCGGTCGAGCATGGTCGCTGCCAGATTCCTGAAAAAGAGGCGCATCTTAGCAGCTGAGAGCACCACAGGCACTGCCGCGAAGCGCGCCTGTCTGTTAGAATCGCCACCTCGTTACCCGCTCTTTTACAGGATTGCTTCCCATGCTGGCTCCCCAGGTCAACATCGCCCAACGTGCCGCCCGTAAGGCTGGCCAGATTCTTCGCCGTGCTGGCGAGGACGTACAGCAACTGGTTGTGGAGAAAAAAGGCATCAATGACTTTGTCACTGAGGTCGACCGGGCCAGCGAGCAATGCATTGTCGATATCATCCGCAAGGCCTATCCCGATCACAGCATTCTCGGTGAAGAAGGCGGCCTGATCGAAGGTCGCGGCGAAGGCCGTGATTGGCAATGGGTGATTGACCCCCTCGACGGCACCACCAATTTTATTCATGGCCTGCCCCAGTACTGCATCTCCATTGCCCTGAAGCACAAAGGCAAGGTGGAGCACGGACTGATTTACGATCCGCTGCGCGACGAAGAATTTACCGCCAGCCGTGGCCGCGGTGCGGCGCTCAATGGCCGCCGCCTGCGAGTCACCCAACCGAAAGATCTGGAAGGCACACTAATCGGCACCGGCTTTCCGTTCCGCAAGGATCAGGCGGAATTTATGGATGCCTATCTGGCCATGTTCAAGGACATCGCCGCCAGCACTGCGGGCATTCGCCGCCCCGGTTCCGCTGCACTGGATCTGGCCTGGGTGGCCGCCGGACGCATGGATGGTTTTTTTGAATTTGGTTTGTCGGAATGGGATGTAGCTGCAGGATCGTTACTGGTCACCGAGGCCGGTGGTTTAATTGGCGACTTGCAGGGCAACCCGCGTCATCTGGAAAGCGGCAATGTGGTGGCCGGCTCCATCAAGGTGTTCAAGGGCCTGCTACAAAAAATTCAGCCACATCTGACAGAAAAACTGAAACGCTGATTGAGAGCCTTGCTCTCAGCTCAGCGCCGTAGTTCGCGAGGCGCGATCATTAGCAACGCCGTCATCGCTCGAAAAACAAAAAGCCTGAAACAACAACGGCACTCCTTGGAGTGCCGTTGTTGTTTCAGGCTTGATACAGCCAGACTTAAGGCGCTTCGTCGACTTCTTCCACCACCGGAATGATGAAGTCTTCTTTATCCATCTTCATCGCCAACGCCAGATTACAAACGATATAGATGGACGAATAGGTACCAATAATGATGCCGATAGAGAGTGCCAGCGAGAAGCTATGCACCGCTTCACCACCGAAAAATTGCAAGGCCAGCACCACCATCAAGGTAGTTAACGAGGTGTTAATGGTACGGCCAATGGTTTGACGAATGGCATCGTTAACCACTTCTGCCGGGTCATTAAGGCGCGTATTCCGGAAAGTGTCTCGCACGTAGTCCGCAACAACGATGGAGTCATTAATGGAGTAACCAATTAACGCCAGCAGCGCCGCCAATACCGTCAAGTCCACCGACCACTGAAACAGGGCAAAAACACCCAGCACGATAGTCACATCATGGAACAATGCCGCCACTGCGGAGACGCCGAGTTTGTTGGTAAAACGGAACCAGATATACAGCAGCATTGCACCCAGTGCGATCAGCAAGGCCAGACCAGACTGGTCACGCAGCTCATCACCAACCTGAGGGCCAACAAACTCGATGCGGCGTAACTCTGCCTCAGGAATGGCTTGCTGGAGTAACGCGAACAGCTCCAACCCCGCCACCTCAGCATTGAGACCATCCTTGGGTGCCACACGCACTACCATATCCCGTGCCGAACCAAAGTGCTGAAGCACGGCATCGTCATAGGCAGAGCCAACCAGGGCAACACGGGCATCTGCCAGCACGATATCCGCCGGCGCGGTGACTTCCACCAAAGCACCGCCGGTAAAATCCAGCCCCAGATTCAAACCACGGGTAAGCAGTAAACTTAGCGACGTAATAACCAGCACAATCGAGACAATGCCAAAGGTCCGGCGCAGACCCATAAAATCAAAACGATGAATAGCGTTCATGGCATTCTCCTTAAATGCTCAGTCGTGTTGGCACACGACCGGCCCGACCATAGACGAACTCGACAATCGAACGCGTGCCGACGATGGCGGTAAACATGGATGTCATAATGCCGATAAACAGTGTCACCGCAAAACCCTGTACCGAACCGGCACCGGCAGCGAACAAAATCAACGCCACAATCATAGTGGTGATATTGGCATCCAGAATCGTGGTCATAGCGCGGGCATAGCCAGCTTCAATGGATTGCAATGGGCTCAACCCGGATTTCAGCGATTGCTTGATTTGCTCAAAAATGAGCACATTGGCATCCACCGCCATACCCACGGTTAATACAATGCCCGCAATACCGGGAAGGGTCAGGGTTGCACCGGGAATTAACGAGAGAATACCAACGATAATGACCAGGTTACCCACCAGCGCCACGTTGGCGATCAAACCAAAGCCCTTGTACCAGACCGCCATAAAAATCAGCACCAGCGACATACCCAGCACCATGGATTTGAAACCGGCTTCAATATTGTCCGCACCCAGGCTTGGGCCAATGGTACGTTCTTCAATAATCGAAATAGGTGCAGCCAAACCACCGGCCCGCAATAACAACGCCAGTTCAGACGCTTCCGCCGGACTATCCAGACCGGTAATCCGGAAACGGCTGCTAAAGGCGGACTGAATCGTAGCGACGTTAATTACGTATTGCTCCACGCTTTCACGAACCCGCTCCTGACGCTCGCCGTTATCATCAATAAAGCGTTCAATTTCGCTTTTATTTTCGATAAACAGCACCGCCATGGGCTTACCCACGTTATCAATGGTGGTGCGCTGCATGCGACGTGCGCCGCCTGCATCCAGGGTAATATTGACCTCGGCGCGGCCGGTTTGCTGATCAAAGCCCATTTGCGCATTGGTTACCTGATCGCCGGTCACAATATTCTGACGACGCAAAACCACCGGCAACCCACCACCCTGACGGGGGAAAATTTCAGTGCCCGGAGGCGCCGTACCAAAAGAACGGCCATCGAACTCATCCGCCACCATGCGGAATTCCAGCGTAGCGATACGACCAAGAATACGGCGGGCGTGCGCAGCATCCTGAATACCTGGCAACTGCACCACAATGCGATCTGCACCCTGACGCTGAACTACCGGCTCCCCAACACCCAGCTCATTCACCCGGTTAGCCAGTGAGGTGCGGTTCTGGTCTACCGCATAATCCTGAATTTCGCGAATCGCCTGCTCGGTGAGTGTCATATTCAGCGCCGTGCCACTGTCGCCACGGCGCATGGTGAACTCTCTGAAACGGGTGCGAAT
>PGZG01000164.1 GCA_002840115.1 Gammaproteobacteria bacterium HGW-Gammaproteobacteria-14
AGTCCAGTGTTCCCAACAGACCGGTAAGCCACAGTGCTGCCATTCCGCAACAGAGTAACGAGATTCCTGCCCAGCGGGGCTGGCGGAAAATAATCAGTAGGGTGATCAGAATAAATAACAGCACACCGACCCCGAAGGTACTTAGGTCGTTGCGTATAAACTGAATCATATCCGTGGCAATCATCGGGACGCCGCCAAGGAATAGGCTTGCTTCATCCCGGTGCCGGTCAAGAATATTCCTGAAGACCGCAATTTGTTCGGCGGTTCGTGCCTGAACCTCACTATTGTATTCGCTAAAAGTGCGCCGAACTGCCGCGAGTTCTTCGCGACCTTGGGCGTCGAGTTCACCACGATGGTCCAGCAAGCTTAGATCATTGCGTCGATAGAGCAGTTCGAAGTAGTGCTGGTCGCGAGCAAAGCTGACTAGCAATGCGGTAGTGGCAGCATCTCGACTTACCAGCATGTCACGATAGATAGGGTTTTCGCTGACAAACTCTTGTTGTGCCAGTGTTAGATCAACGTCCGTGTCACGTAATGTTCGATAGTTGCTGGCAAGGTCGGAGAAGCTGGCTGGTGGACTGAATAGCAAAGGAACGTCGAGCATGGAGTAAACGGTTTGCACGCCGTTTACAGCGGATAACTCGGCATGCAAGGCATCCAGATGGTTCAGAGTGTCGCGATTAAAGAGGGCTCGTTGTGATGGCGAGTAGGTAACAATGAGGAAGTCGCTGCCACCGTACTGTCTGGCGACCTCCCGGTAATACTCGAGGGCCTTGTCATGTTCCAGCACCAATGCGTCGGCAGAGGCATCGAGGCGAAAATGACGGGCCTGAAATGCCGCCACCAGAGTCACGACAACGAGCAGGGCTAACCACAGCGTGGGGTGGTTGATGACCAGTCGCTGGTATAACCGGAACAGGGGGTGCGGCGTCATTGCGGTACTCCAGGGGGCGAAGGAACCGGACAGGGTGGGCTGCCCGGTGGCAACACAGCTTTTAGAACATGGCTGCCAGTTCACGCGCAAAGCGATCATTGAAGCGGCGAATCAGGCTGGCGGCCGGCCAGGCGACCAGTGTCATCAGGCCTTCGGACCACTCTTCGTGGTGAATACGGCATTCGTCCTCGGAGATTGGAATAAAGGTAAATCGGTGTTTAATGCTGGCTCCGGGTAATTCCAGGCCCCAGGTAATACTGCGGTCGGGCTGCACATCCAGCAGGCGCACCACAATAGGCAGAGCGGGGAGGTTATCGATCTTCGGGGCAAACATCAGGAAAGCCCCTTTGCGCCACTGGCCACCAAACAGCTTGGCGCGATTGATAGCGCCGGACCAGTCCGCCCAGTCATCAATATTGCAAAAGAAACGGTACGCCTGACGCGCGGATGCGGGGGCTTCGGTAACCATGTCGGTGTAGTAACGCTTTAACATGCAGATCTCTCCGGTTTGCGACGGGCTCAAGGGTAGCGGTACGAGGCGTTCGGGGCCAGTCCTGAAGGGTCATTTACTGTGCTGCCGCTTCGCCGTATGTTGACCTTCACGTGTCCCAATGTACGAGAGGGCTGTTATGAAGGATACCCTGCTACCGGCGTCTATCTTGCCGGGCTTGCTGGAGATCGCACTCAAAGGGCGGCTGAACATCCAGAGCCTGTTTGAGCGTGCTGGTATCGATGGTGATTTAGTGGGTTCCGCAGAGCATTTTATCAGCCTCAGCCAGCTGGATACGCTGCTGACCAGTGCGTTTAATCAGGTTGATGACCCCTGGTTCGGATTTCAGGTGGGGCGTGATAACCATTACGGTAATCTGGATTTGCTCGGCAATTTGATGGCGACCAGCAATACACTGGGTGACGCCTTGCAGTGTCTGCTGGTGTATAAAAATCTCTTGGTTCCTTATCTTCACTTTGACGTTCGTCAGAATGCGGACAGCTGTACTCTGGCGATAACCGCGGATAATTCCCTGAGCTTCACTCGTACCCGCACTCACAGTGAGCTGGTGATGACCACCATGGTGGCCATCGGCCGTTCTTTGGTGGGAGGCGATATGCGTTTGCGTAGCGCCCGGTTTCGCCATCTCGCGCCGGAGGATATTGGCCGATATCAGGATTTCTTTCAGGTGCCACTAACGTTCGGTTGCTCCCATAACGAGCTGGAGATGGACGTATCGTTATTGCAGGTGCCATTGGCCACAGCCTATCCCAAGTACCATCAGCGATTACGTCGACTTGCCGACCAGCAATTAGTGAGCTTGAGCCGTGTATCCGGTTTTAGCGGTCAGGTGCTTGCCGAACTGGAGCGGCGTATTGGTCAGGAGGATGCCAGTATTGATGTAATTGCTGCGACTTTGCGTGTTACGCCACGAACTCTGCAGCGACGGTTGCTCAAAGAGGGGGTTCGGTTTATCGAGTTACGGGATCAGGTTCGTCATCGGCGTGCATGTTCTCTGTTGCGTTCTGAAGAGCATTCTTTTGCCGCTATCGCCGCGCAATTGGGTTTTGCTGATATAGCCAACTTCTATCATGCATTCAAGCGCTGGCAGGGCTGCGCACCAGGAGAGTATCGCCGGGAGCTACAAAGTGAGGCGATATAAGCCTGTTCTGCGCGGTTTTCCTACGACTATGCGCCTAATGCCCCCGTGAAGGTTTTCGATCAGTTTCGGTTTGCTCTGTTTCAATTGTCTGATATCGGGGTATTATCACGTCCGGCGTTTTTCAGGTGATTCAGTGCCAGATGATGTAATGCTAAAGAATGAACGGTCGGTTGATGACCGGAAGCACAGCATATCTTGATAGGGAGCTTCTTATATGTACAGAATTCTTGTGGTTGGGTTTTTTTTCATTCTGTTCCCAATGGGACTTGTTGGTTGTGGCGGCTCAAGCTCCGGGGGAGGCGGTCAACCAGATGATGTTGACCCGTTTAATGTGGCATCACAGGAAAATGGAGGTGTTGCCACAGCAACCTTTGACTCTGAAAATGCCGGTCTTGTTAATGACGGCAGTTTTAACCTGATCGATGGTGTAAATGCTGGGCTTTTCTGGTCCGGGAATATTGTTGGTGATTCCCTGACTATTGAGCTAGACGGCGATTACCTTGTTGCTCAGGTTATTCTTTACACCAATGGCCCCAATAATACGGAGACAACTCTTCAGTACTCCGCAGATGGCGTGAACTTTACCAATATTAAGTTGCTTGGGGGCGATTGCCCATCGTTGGCGCTGGGTAGTGGTCGCATACACTGCACTTTTTCTGAGGCCCGTGAAATGTCTCATTTGCGTGTGGTTATTAACGCCAACCCTGAGACAGTACGCCTGTACGAATTGTTGGCAATTGGTATTCCTGCTGCAAATTGATCCGCCAGACATCAGGTAGTTATGCCGATTGTGGCGGGGCAAGCTGTATGTTTCCCGGTGGCAGGAGCGGGGCGCTGAATGAAGATGTCGCTGGTCTGATTAGGTCGACACAAAAAATAAGGCCACCGAGAGGTGGCCTTATTTTTTGTTGCTTGTGTTGATACTGCGATAGATCAGGCTTGGTTATTGCGTTCATGTACTGGAGTAAATGGGCGCTCATCATAGCCCGTATAAAGCTGTCGTGGTCTGCCGATTTTGTAAGGATTGGAGATCATCTCGCTCCAATGTGCAATCCAGCCAACTGTGCGAGACAGGGCAAAGATTACGGTGAACATGGAGGTCGGAATGCCCATTGCCTTCAGAATGATGCCTGAATAGAAGTCAACATTCGGGAATAGCTTCTTCTCTTTGAAGTACGGATCGGAGAGGGCAATTTCTTCGAGCTTCATCGCCAGTTCCAGTTGGGGATCATGGATGCCGAGCTCGTTCAGCACTTCGTGGCAGGATTCGCGCATTACAGACGCGCGCGGGTCATAGTTCTTATAAACCCGGTGACCAAAGCCCATTAACTTGAACGGATCGTTCTTGTCCTTGGCCTTGGCAATATAGACATCAATATTTGAAACATCGCCGATTTCATCCAGCATGTTCAGTACTGCTTCGTTGGCGCCCCCGTGTGCCGGGCCCCACAGAGCAGAAATACCAGCAGCAATACAGGCGAACGGGTTTGCACCGGAGGAGCCGGCCAGACGTACGGTGGAGGTGGAGGCGTTCTGTTCGTGGTCGGCATGCAAAATAAAGATGCGGTCCATG
>PGZG01000165.1 GCA_002840115.1 Gammaproteobacteria bacterium HGW-Gammaproteobacteria-14
GCAGATCAAGCGGTTGTAGCCGCTGTCCAGCAACAGAACGAAGCTGGCCGGAAAATAGCTGACGTACCTCGTTATCATTGAGCGTTGAAACCGGCGACTGATTGCCCGTGACGATAACCAGTTCGGCGTGAGCCATCAGAGGCAGACAGAGCAGCAGCATTAATCCGAGTTTTCTTGTCATGTTACTGCTCCTTAAAATACGGCTTCGACGGCGATACGGAATACCAATGGGTTGTCGTTGACCGGCGGATCGATCAACAGCGGCAGCGCCGGATTTTCAAAGTAGCCGCTGGTGTTAATGCTGTCGTTACTAAAGTCATAGTAGCGTGACGCCTCGGCTTTCAAGGCAACTCCCGGAGTGAGTTCATAGCGAGTACCCAAGGTCCAGCTTTTCTGCCGGTAACCGACGTCGGAGTACAGTACACAGGCAGCGGAGGCAAGAGTCTGGGGGCAATTTTTGCCGCGGGCTTCAGATTGTGCCCAGGTCAGGTGGGGCATCCATTGACCGAAACGGTAGCCAACCGTGAGGTAGCGTGACGGGGTCTTGGGAAACCAGTTTTCCTCCGAGTTGATACCCAGTTGGGTAGTTTCCGCCATCACCAGCAAGCGGCCGTTATCGTATTGAATGCCTGCGGTGGCAAAGTAGGCATAGGCTTCATCAAGGCTCAGTGGTGAGAAATCATAGAAACCAGCACCGCTTTGATCCGGTAATGGCAGTGATACGTCACTGAATGTATAACCGATAAAGCTGGTCCAGTTTTGCCACTGGGAGCGAATATTCAAGCCGGTCTGGTTGCGCACTTCGTATACGCCATTAATGCCCTCCACATCCATACTGCCCCAAAACAGGTTGACGTTATGGCTCACCGGACCGGTGCCTGTGCGCCATACCAGATCAATGCCTTCGTGTGTCTCTTTGGGGATGCGTCCGTACACCTCTGCGGGCAACTCAATCCATGGGTAGGCATACCCGGCCTGAAAATATTGAGAGTGCAAATAAAACGGTAGCACCAGACGGCCAGCGCGGGCGGTCAGATCCGGGTTGATGTCGTAGGCGATATAGGCCCATTGGGCATCGACATTATAGTCGTTGGCGGCATCGCCCCGTGCTAGCAGTTGCACCACTGCTTCCGTGCGATCATCAATACGAGCATTAAACTGTACACCGGCACGACTCAGACGGCGGGTATCCCAGCTGTCATCCACTCCACGGTAGTTGAGCGGGTCGCCGCTGGCATTCTTGACGTTGTTGGAGGTCCGCTCCATGGCGAACGAGATAAAGCCGTTGATTCGCACACGATCTTCAAGGCTATTTTGTTGTTCCAGAGAGGCCAGGCGACTTTCTGCCAGTGCCAAACGTTGCTCCGTAGAGGGGGGCAAGGTCTCTGTCGCCGGTGTGTCGAGTTGCTGGTCGTTAGCGGTGGAGGTCTGGGTAAGCAAGCAGAGGAGTACAACGGGAGCAAGCAGTTGACGTTGTTTCATTCAGGCGCATCCTTGTGGAATCAGTCTTAGCCGGTGAGACTCAACCGGAGATTATTGTTGTCATATGGGGTAATACAAAATTCCTATTCTCGTATACCAATTACGTTATCAGCCTGAAATCAGTTTGCAACCTTTCGGTGGCTCAACGCCTGCTTTGGGACGGCCAAGAGCCTATAAAAGCAACAGTTTGGTCCGGGTGGGCCTGTTTTACTCGTTTGCTATACTGCGTTTCGTTTAATTCTCAGCCAACAGTGGAGAGAGATTAGTGAGTGGAGAGAGTAAGTGAGTGGTGACAGCGATGTAATGGATGTTACCCGGGATAATCTTCAGCAAGTTATTCAGCGCTCGCTGGATCTGCCGGTTATCCTGGATTTCTGGGCCGATTGGTGTCAGCCCTGTCAGCAGATGGCGCCGGTGCTTGAGAAGATGGTGCGCGAGCTGAGCGGCAAGGTGCTGCTGGCCAAGGTCAATGCGGATGACCAGCCTGAGGTGGCAGCTCAGTTTGGTGTGCGTAGCTTGCCAACATTGAAATTGGTCTTTCAGGGGCGTTTGGTGGACGAGATCAGTGGTGCCCAGACGGAAGCATCACTACGCCAATGGCTGGAGCCGGTACTGCTGGAGTCCGATCCGCAGGCGCAGCTTGAGGCTTTCATGGATCAGCTACGCCTTGCCATTGAGCATGGTCATGCGGCTGAAGCCGAAGCTGCCTTGCGTAGCGCCTTGGAACAAGAGCCGGGTCAGCATGCGCTACGGGCCATGTTGGTGGAGTTTTTACTCAGTGAGGGACGCAGGGGTGAGGCCGAGTCAATGCTGGCGGAGGTGACCGAGGATGTGCCAGAACTGCGTCCTTTCAGGGCTCGATTTGCCTTGCTATCGGATTTTGCCGAACAGAACCCGGTGCCGCTGGCGGAGCAGGCAGCTCAAATAGCCAGTAGTCCGACCCCGGAAATGCTTTACCGTTACGGTTTGCAGGCCGCAGCCGCAGGTCAATTTCAGGCTGGTCTGGATGCCTTGCTATGGATGCTGCGGACCTATCCTGAGCACGGTGACGGTTTGGCAAAGGTTGGACTGCTCCGGGTTTTTGAGTGTCTGCCCAAGGGGGACCCGTTGGCCAGTGAATACCGTCGTAAGATGTTTAACTATTTGCACTAAGTGCGTTGTTCAGGCAAAGCCTGACGGCCTGTATCTGGGAAATTATTGGTCAATACTCAACCTGACATTGGGGGCCGGAATCATGGCAATGTGTGCTATTGCCATGATTCCGGCCTTTCTATAAGGTACAAGCGTTTCGAACGCTCGTTTGAACCGTGTCGCTTCGTTTTCTGACGGTCGCCGCCGAACGACGAGTAAAAACAATTAGATAGTAGGAGACATATCAATGAGTCAGCAATTTTTGTCCGAAGGCTGGTTTGCAAAAGTTAAAGAGCTGCGTGACGCAGCAGGCAATATCGAAGCTCCGGCTGCGCTGGCCGATCTGATTATCAACGTTACTGTTACTGGTGTTGACGGTGGTGATAAAGCCATGTCTCTGGTAGCAGGCATGCTGGAAGAAGGCCATGCGGATGGCGCCCCGACGACGATGATTTTGCCGGCCGACCTGGCCAAGCGCATCTTTATCGAAGGCGACCAATCTGCAGGTATGCAGGGCTTTATGACTGGCCAAATCCGCATTGAAGGCGATATGAGCAAACTGATGGCGCTGCAAACTGCACAGCCCACAGCAGCTCAGGTTGAGCTGATGAAGAAAATCGCAGCTGAAACCGCCTGATTATTTGGCGGGTAATAAAAAAGGGCCGAAAGGCCCTTTTTTATTACCCGCATATTCTGTTTTTATTTTTCGGGTTCCATTGGTGCAGATTGCATCATCTGGATCTTATATACGCACTTTTATGACTATGCGGATTTCTGTAATGAGTCAG
Organism: Gammaproteobacteria bacterium HGW-Gammaproteobacteria-14; assembly: GCA_002840115.1. Classification (GTDB taxonomy): domain Bacteria; phylum Pseudomonadota; class Gammaproteobacteria; order Pseudomonadales; family Alcanivoracaceae; genus PGZG01. The sequence continues at coordinate 3,402 of PGZG01000165.1, forward strand.
GTTGATTGTCAGGTGCCGTTTGGTCTCGCCGAACACGGCCCGGTGAGCGTCCGGTCCAACTGCGAAAAGCCTTGGTAAAACTGGCTTGATCGCTGTAGCCGAGTTTTTCCGCAATATCGGCAATGCTGAAGTCGGTATCCCGAAGGTAATGTAGGGCAAACTTCAGTCGTGCATTGTTACGTAACTGGGAAAACGACTCTCCCGCAGCACCGAGATAACGGGTTAACGTTCTGGCGGTGAGCCCAAGCTTTTCTGCTGCATGGTCCAGTGTGCAGTAGCGCCCGGGGTTGCACTGGATATAGTGGCGAATCAGAGCGACGATTTGACCCTCATTCCACTCCTGCTCATGCTGACCAGGGTGCTCCGGGAAGTGTTCGCTGTTTGCGTTGCAGTGGCTGACGAGTAGCTGGTTGCTGTTTTGCGAGCCTTCCACGGGTACACCAAGAATTTCCTCCAGCAAGCGCAGTCGTTCCTTGTCGTTGCATTGCAATTGAACCCGAACATTTTTACTGAGGGCAGAGCTGATTTTGCACATGCTACCGAAATAGGTTTCCAGTAAAAAATTTTCCATGTCAGCCAGAGGCCAGCGCTGATGCAGGCGTATAAGTGCCCCCTCTCCTAGCGGTACAAGCTCTACTTCCATCAGCGGTACCCGAACACGGATAAACTGGATGACTCTGCGTGTCAGCTCATCCAGTCGTTGGCGGGTTAGCATGGAGTAGGCCAGCAGGCCATGGGCGGCGAGATCCAGCT
>PGZG01000166.1 GCA_002840115.1 Gammaproteobacteria bacterium HGW-Gammaproteobacteria-14
CGATGGCAAAAACGTATTACCCATGGCCACGAGCCAAGACCACAAACGCGTCGGTGACGGCGACACTGGCCCGAATACCGGTGGTATGGGGGCCTACTCCCCGGCCCCCGTGGTAACCCCGGAAATCCACCAGCGCATCATGCAGGAAGTCATTTATCCCACCGTGCAGGGCATGGCAGCAGAGGGCAACCCCTATACTGGTTTTCTCTATGCCGGACTCATGATTGATGCCAACGGCGCACCGAAAGTCATTGAATTCAATTGCCGCTTCGGTGACCCGGAAACCCAGCCCATCATGATGCGCCTGCAATCTGATCTGGCGTCACTATGCCTTGCCGCATTGGAGGGCACGCTGGATACCGCTGAAGCCCTATGGGACCCACGCCCGGCGCTGGGTGTCGTCATGGCCGCCGGCGGTTATCCGGACGATTACCGCAAAGGCGACCGTATTGATGGCCTCGACGGTACTGACAGTGACGACCTGAAAGTCTTTCATGCTGGCACCCGGGAGCAGAACGGCCAAGTTCTCACCCAGGGTGGCAGAGTATTATGCGTGACCGCACTCGGTGCCGATGTGGCCGCGGCACAGGCCCGTGCCTATCAGGGTCTCGCCGGAATTCACTGGGCGGACTGCCAATATCGACGTGATATCGGTTATCGAGCTGTTGCCCGCGAAAAGGCGTCCTCCTGATTGGACTTGCCGACCGGTTCACTTCCATAATCGACTTCAGACATATGCAGGAGGCAGACATATTATGGCGGATTCAGATGTTGATCTGGAGCGGCTACACGACTTCATTCCTTTTGACTGCTTGTCAGAGTCCCACCTGCGGGATATCGCTGGACAAATACAAGTCATGAAGCTGGCTCCGGCCCGCGTACTGTTCAAGCGCGGCGAACGCTCAGATATGGCCTATTTCCTGATTGCTGGCGCTGTAGACCTGATCGACGCTGCCTTTCAGGTGCGAAAGTTTCCCGCCGACGACGATGAAAACTATCTGGCGCTGGACAACTACCCGGAACACACCGTCAACGCCATCAGCACCGAAAACTCAATTATTTATGCGATTGAGCGCGACAAACTTGATCTTCTGATGACCTGGACACAGGCTGCAGAATCGATGCTTGAGGACGACGACGACAGTTCTGAAAGGGACTGGATGGACGCTTTGCTCACCTCCGAATTGTTCTCTCAAATTCCACCACAAAAAATTCAGTCCCTGTTCGTTAAGTTTGAAGAACGCGAGGTAACGCTCGGAGAACAAGTCGTCAAAGAGGGCGAACCCGGCGACACCTTTTATGTTATCAAGCAAGGCAAGGCCATGGTGTCTCGCCTGCAGGGCAACAAGCAGGAAACTCTAGCTGCGCTTACCACAGGGAATTTTTTCGGTGAAGACGCATTGATCTCCGATGCGCCCCGCAATGCCACCGTCACTATGACCAGTGATGGCCTCCTGATGTCCCTCGGCAAAGAGGATTTCCGCCTGTTACTGCAGGATTCCGTTATTCGCAGAATCACTGAAACACAGGCAGAGAAGATGGAAGAAGAGGGAGACCGCGCCTGCGTAATGCTGGATGTCCGGCTGCCCATGGAGTTTCGTCACGACCGCACCGGCAGCGCTCGGAATATTCCACTCAACGAACTTCGCCGGCAGGTACGCTCGCTAGAAAAAGATTTCGTTTATGTGGTCTGCTGTGACGGCGGTCGCCGCAGTGAATTGGGTGCCTATCTGCTCACCGAAGCGGGCCTGGAAGCCTATGTACTGGAACGCCCGAAACCGCAGGATGCTGACCCTGAAAAAGCCGAGCAAACTAATCCGGCCTGAGTGGGGCTGGCTATTTATTCTATTGCTCTGCGGTGACCTGTTAGCGTCACCGCCACCTCCCTATGTGGTAAGTCACCCGACCGATAGCGGCCGCATTACTGTTTACGCTGAGTATCTGGAGGATACGGAAAACAGCTTCACCTTTGATGATATTCGTAGCGGCATTGCCGACACTTTGTTTACGCCCGCCCGGCGAGGTACCGAGCGCCTCGGCTTTCACCGCAAACCTTTCTGGATGCGCGTCGCAATTCGCAATACCACTGACCAACCACTTACCCGAGTTATGGAGCTAGCTCCGGGGCTGGCATCATCCATCGCATTTTTCACGCCCTCAGCGGAAGGCTACACCGTTCGCCATAGCGGCACCGCCCTGCCTGTTCCCTGGGCGGATATCCGTGGCCGAGAGCAGCACTTCCTACTGACTCTTCCACCACACCGCACCCAATTATATTTTCTGCGCATACAACCCAATTTATCCTTCGGGTTCAGCTTACATTTACACCCACTGGAAGCCCATGCAGAACGACAGCAGAAACGGGAGCTTCCCTACCTGCTAATGGCAGGGCTAGTACTGGGGCTTATCCTGTTGAATCTGTCGCTCTACTTTCAATCACGTAATCGGGTATACCTCTATTACATGCTGTTCCTCAGTGCTGCAGTGATAGCACTGGCGGCCAGTGCAGGTTTTATCGGCATGCTCTATTGGCCCGGCCCCGGAATTCAGGTACGCACTGAAACCGTTTTTGAGTTATTCGCCTTGAGCGCAGGCTCCCTGTTCAGCTGCCATTTCTTGCAACTACATAAGCATCGCCCCGCCCTTGACCGACTGCTACGCTGGGCCGCCTGGGGGTTTCTCGGCATGGCCTTGTTCAGTCTTTCCCTACCGTCTACTTCCGCAGGCATTCTCGCCTACGGCGGCTCGCTACTAGGCTCCGTGTTATTGGCTCTGGTAGGCATTGTCACTGTTCTCGGCCGCATACCCCGCTCCGGCCTTTTTCTTATGGCCCGCTGCAGCTTGTTATTCACGGTTATGCTGGCAACCTTAAGCGCGTTTGGCTGGCTATCACTGGATATGCCGCTACCGTTGCTAGTACTTGCCGGCACAACTATAGAAGCATTGATTCTGGCAGGCGGGCTAACATTGTTCCGCGAACAGTCAGTCCGGCAAGAGCTGATTGGCTACCAACAACAAGCACTGGAAGACGCCACCTGGCGTACCCGTAGCGATACCTTAGCCCGCGTCAGCCATGAAATCCGCACTCCCATGAGCGGCATCCTCGGCATGGCCGAACTCCTCAGCGATACACCACTAACGCCAAATCAACGCGAATGCGTTAAAGCGATCAACTCCGCCGGCGAAAACCTGCTGCGCATTATCAATGATGTGTTGGAGTATTCCCGCATTGAGCAACGCGGTAGTAACGTCAATCGCGAGCATTTTGATCCCGGCGAAACACTAATGGAGGTACTTGAGCTATTCCGTGAGCGGGCGGAGGAAAAGCAAATCGAAATAATTCCTCATATTCATACCAATGTGCCGACCATGGTTGAAGGGGATGTCGAGCGCCTGCGGCAAATTATCAACAATATTATGGCCGCGTGCGTGCGTCATGCTGGTGCCGGCGAGTTGGTCATTGATGTCTCCCGGGATCCATCTGGTCAGGCCGACCACCTGCGTATTGAATTTGAAGGCTCCGCACTCAAACATGTTGACTCCGCTTTCGACGCCCTCGGTGATGACGATGCCGACGGCGGCTCAAATGATTCCACGGTTCTCGGCCTCAGCATTGCTCGCCAACTATGCCATGCCATTCAAGGCCGCTGCGGCGCGCGACAAGGGCGCCACGGCGGACAACTATGCTGGATTTGTGCACCACTACCCGCCGTGCCGGCCGATGATGAGGCGCCCTCGGCAAGCCAGGGATCACTGCAAGGACGACATATGCTGGTGGTGGATGACTCCAGCACGGTGACCCGCGTCATTCGCCAACAGGCGCTAAGCTGGGGCATACGGATTACCGTCAGCCATGATCCCCGTGAAGCACTGGCCAGTATTCGCATGCAGGCCAGCCTGAAAGACCCGTACGACATAGTGCTACTCGACCACCTGATGCCAGGCATGAACGGCATGCAACTGGCCACGCGCATTCACGAAGATCTCGTTATCAGCCACCCTCTGGTGCTAGTCATGCTGACTGGGGTTCAGGATGCACCCACGGCGACACTGGCGCGCAATGTCGGCATCCATAAAGTGCTCACCAAGCCGGTATCCGGCAGCCGCCTGAAACGGGCCTTGATTGAAGCCATGGATATGCTCGGCAAACCAC
>PGZG01000167.1 GCA_002840115.1 Gammaproteobacteria bacterium HGW-Gammaproteobacteria-14
GCGGTTGGCGCCCATGCCTGGATTGGTTTGTGGACGGTGACCACTGATTATTTGACCACTCGTCAAATGGGCCCGGCGGCAACCGGTATTCGTTTGTTGGTGCAGATCGTTATCGCGTTGTTGACCCTCGTGTATTTACTCTGGGGCCTTGTGACTATTTGGGGAGGCGTCTGATTCATGACTATTCGCACCGTTACCTTTGATGCCATTGTGGTTGGTGGTGGTGGCGCTGGCATGCGCGCCTCCCTGCAGATGGCTCAGTCCGGATTCAAAACCGCACTGATTTCCAAAGTATTCCCGACCCGCTCGCATACGGTGTCTGCTCAGGGTGGCATCACCTGTGCTATCGCTTCGTCGGATCCGAATGATGATTGGCGCTGGCATATGTATGACACCGTCAAGGGCTCTGATTATATCGGTGATCAGGACGCGATTGAGTATATGTGCTCGGTGGGTCCGCAAACCGTGTTTGAGCTTGAGCACATGGGCTTGCCGTTCTCCCGTACCGAAGAGGGTCGTATCTATCAGCGTCCCTTCGGCGGGCAGTCAAAAAACTATGGTGAAGGCGGTCAGGCTGCCCGTACCTGTGCAGCGGCGGACCGCACCGGTCATGCATTGTTGCATACCCTGTACCAGCAAAACCTGAAAAATGGCACCCAGTTTTACAGCGAATGGTATGCGGTGGATCTGGTTACCAATGGCCAGGGTGATACGGCAGGTGTTATCGCCATCTGTATCGAAACCGGCGAAACGGTATTTTTCAAAGCCAAGGCCACGGTGTTTGCTACCGGTGGAGCAGGTCGTATTTATGCCTCAACCACCAACGCATTGATTAATACCGGTGACGGTATTGGTATGGCGCTGCGCGCTAATGTGCCGGTGCAGGATATCGAAATGTGGCAGTTCCACCCCACTGGCATTGCAGGTGCCGGTACGCTGGTGACCGAAGGTTGCCGGGGTGAGGGTGGCTATCTTGTCAATAAAGATGGTGAGCGCTTTATGGAGCGTTACGCCCCCAATGCCAAGGATCTTGCCGGTCGGGATGTTGTTGCTCGCTCGATGATGATGGAAATTCTTGATGGCCGTGGTTGCGGACCCAATGGTGATCACGTTTACCTGAAGCTGGACCATCTGGGTGAAGAGGTATTGCATAGCCGCTTGCCCGGTATTTGCGAGCTTTCCAAGACTTTCGCCCATGCTGACCCGGTAAAAGAGCCAATTCCGGTGGTGCCGACCTGTCACTATATGATGGGCGGTGTGCCGACTAATATTCATGGTCAAGCGATTCGTCTGGATGGTGGTCATCAGGGGCAGGCGCAGTTTGTCAAAGGGTTGTTCGCTGTGGGCGAAGTGGCTTGCGTGTCGGTTCATGGCGCCAATCGTCTCGGCGGCAATTCATTGCTGGATCTGGTGGTGTTCGGTCGCGCGGCGGGCTTGTATATCGAAGATGCGTTGCGTCAGGGTATGGATCAGGCAGAGCCAAACAGTGACGATCTGGATCGGGCGCTGTCCCGTCTGCGTCGCTGGGACGAGTCCACCGGTGGCGAGTCCATTGCGGATCTTCGTAAAGAGTTGCAGTCGACGATGCAGAATGCCTTCGGTGTATTCCGCAAGGGCGACCTGATGATTGACGGTGTCAAGAAGGTGGCTGAGCTGCGCGAGCGTATTGGCCAGAGCCATCTGACCGATAAGAGCCGAGCCTTTAACACTGCGCGGATCGAAGCGTTGGAGCTGGACAATCTGTTGGAAGTGGCGGAGGCCACTGCAATTGCAGCCGAAGGTCGTACCGAAAGCCGTGGAGCCCACAGTCGCTATGATTTCCCGGATCGTGACGATGAGAACTGGTTGTGCCACTCAATCTATGATCCGCAATCGAAAAAGCTGGGCAAGCGCGACGTTAACTTCACGCCGAAGACCGTCGATACCTTTAAGCCTAAAGTTCGTACCTACTGACGGAGAAAGGTTATGAAAGTCAGTATTTATCGCTATAACCCGGAAACCGACCGCGAACCCTACATGAAGGAGTACGAGGTCGATACCGGAGGCAAGGACCTGATGGTTCTGGATGTTCTGAATCTGGTAAAGGAGCAAGATCCGTCCATGACCTATCGGCGTTCTTGCCGTGAGGGCGTGTGTGGCTCTGACGGCATGAACATTAATGGCAAGAATGGTTTGGCCTGCATCACGGCGCTGTCGACGGTGGCTCCGGGGGTTCTGGAAGGCAGAAAATCGCTGATTCTGCGTCCGCTACCTGGTTTGCCGGTGGTTCGTGATCTGGTGGTGGACATGACCATGTTCTACAACCAGTACGAGAAGGTTCAGCCATATTTGCAAAACGATACGCCAGCTCCAGCCATCGAGCGTCTGCAGTCGCCGGAAGATCGGGAGAAAATCGATGGTCTGTACGAGTGCATTCTTTGCGCATGTTGCTCCACCAGTTGTCCGTCGTTTTGGTGGAACCCGGATAAGTTTCTGGGGCCGGCAGCCTTGTTACAAAGCTACCGCTTTCTGGCTGATAGCCGGGATCAGGCCACCGATGCGCGCTTGGCGAATCTGGACGACCCTTTCTCACTGTTCCGCTGCCGCGGCATTATGAACTGTGTCAGTGTTTGTCCGAAGGGGCTCAATCCCACCCGGGCTATTGGCCATATCCGTGACATGCTGCTTGAAAGGGGTGTGTGAAAAAGGCGGCCTGCGGGCCGCCTTTTTTTTAACTGCCGGGAGCTGTCCGGGGTGATCGGTAAAATGTTGAATTGAGTCAGTCACTTTTTCGCCATAGTCCCTAACAATGGTCGGCAAAAGGGGATAAACTCATTCACAACCCGAGGTAACCCCTCGGAGACATCCAGATACGGGAGAATCGGCACTCACAAAGTGCCGATTCTTGTAGATAGAGAAGTGGGAACGGGGCTACCTCCCTGCGGTCACGATATCCATTAGGCCTGCAGCCGGAGTGTGGTGATCCTTCCCCAAGAGGGAACGAGCTGCAATGCAAGACAGTTCCATGTATCGGCAATGGGGTTCATCACACATCGGCGGAACTAACGCCGCCTGGGTCGACGACCTCTATGAAGATTGGCTGACAGACCCTAATTCGGTGCCCGAAGACTGGCGCACCTACTTCGAAAAACTTCCCAGCGTTGATGGTGCCGTCGAGTCTGATGTGCCTCATTCTGCGGTTCGTGATTACTTCCTGTTGCAAGCCAAAAACCGCTCTCGAGTGCAAAAGTTCGGCGGTGGTGCGGTTAGTTCTGAGCATGAGCGCCGTCAGGTTCGGGTTCTGCATTTGATCGCTGCCTACCGTAACCGGGGGCATCAGGTCGCTCGTCTTGATCCGCTTGGTCAGATGGAGCGGGAAGAGGTGCCAGATCTTGACCTGACACATCACGGTCTCAGCATCGCTGACCTTGATACGGTGTTCCAGACAGGTAACCTGTTTATCGGTAAACCCGAGGCCAGCCTCCGGGAAATTGTGGACTGCCTCAAGGGTACCTACTGCTCTACGGTGGGTGCTGAATACATGCATATTGTGAATACGGCGGAGAAGCGCTGGATTCAGCAGCGCATGGAGACCGTCCGCAGCCACCCGCAATACAGTCTTGATATCAAAAAACACCTGTTAGAGCGACTGACCGCAGCGGAAGGCTTGGAGAAATACCTCGGCAACAAATATCCGGGTACCAAGCGGTTCGGTCTGGAGGGCGGTGAATCGTTGATTCCCTTGGTTGATGAGTTGATTCAGCGCGCCGGCAGTTATGGCGTGAAAGAAATTGTCATTGGCATGGCGCACCGTGGTCGTCTGAATGTGCTGGTGAATACCCTCGGCAAAAACCCTCGAGATCTATTCGGTGAGTTTGAAGGTAAGAGTTTCATCGAACAGGGCTCCGGGGATGTCAAATATCACCAAGGCTTCTCATCAAATGTGCAGACATCCGGTGGAGAAGTGCATTTGGCGATGGCATTTAATCCCTCGCATTTGGAAATCGTCTCGCCGGTAGTAGAAGGCTCGGTACGAGCACGGCAGGATCGTCGCCAGGATCATAATGGCGATCAGGTCGTACCACTGCTGATTCATGGTGATGCTGCGTTTGCTGGTCAGGGCGTGGTCATGGAAACCTTTCAGATGTCACAGACCCGTGGTTT
>PGZG01000168.1 GCA_002840115.1 Gammaproteobacteria bacterium HGW-Gammaproteobacteria-14
AAGCTTGATAATCTGATTTTTGTGGTGAACTGTAATTTGCAGCGACTGGATGGCCCCGTGCGCGGCAATGGCAAGATTATTCAGGAACTGGAAGGGCAGTTTCGCGGCGCCGGCTGGAATGTGATCAAGGTCATTTGGGGGCGTCGTTGGGACCCTCTGCTTGCCCGCGACGATAAAGGATTGTTGCGCCGCCGTATGGATGAGTGTGTTGATGGCGAATATCAGGCCTATAAGAAAAATGGTGGTGCTTACACCAGAGAGCATTTTTTCGGGAAATACCCTGAACTCAAGGAGATGGTGGCACACCTTTCCGACGAGGAAATTTACGATCTTAACCGTGGTGGTCATGATCCGTTCAAGGTCTATGCCGCCTATCATCAGGCAGTAAGCAGTAACGGCCGTCCCACTGTGATTCTGGCAAAAACCATAAAAGGTTATGCCACCGGTGCCGGGGAAGCAGTCAACAAAGCTCACCAAATGAAGAAGCTGGATCTGGAGTCACTGAAAGACTTCCGTGATCGCTTCAATATGCCATTTACTGATCAGCAGCTGGAATCCGTACCATTTTACCGCCCGCCGGAAGATGGCCCGGAAATGCGCTATCTGCATGAGCGCCGTGCGGCATTGGGTGGTGGGCCGCTGCCTGCCCGTCGCCGGGTATCCTCACAGCAGTTAACGATTCCACCCTTGTCGGTGTTCGAAACATTTCTCAAAGAGGGCAGTGGTGGGCGAGAAATATCCACCACCATGGCCTTCGTTCGCATGTTATCCGTGCTGATTAAGCAGCCGGATATTGGTGATCATATTGTTCCCATCGTGCCGGACGAAGCGCGTACCTTTGGCATGGAAGGTATGTTCCGGCAACTCGGTATTTACTCCAGTGAAGGGCAGAAATATCAGCCGGAAGATGCTGGGCAGGTGATGTATTACCGGGAAGACAAGAAGGGACGGATTCTGGAAGAGGGTATTAACGAAGCCGGCGCCATGTCGGCATGGATCGCCGCAGGAACCAGCTACTCGGTGCACGATATCCCGATGGTACCGTTTTATATTTATTACTCTATGTTTGGTTTTCAGCGCGTTGGAGATCTGGCCTGGGCGGCGGGAGATAGTCAGGCCAAGGGCTTCCTGCTTGGCGCCACTGCCGGGCGCACCACGTTGAATGGTGAGGGTTTGCAGCATCAGGATGGTCATAGCCATTTGCTGGCCAGCACGATCCCCAACTGCGTTGGCTATGATCCCACCTATGCCTATGAGCTGGCGGTCATTATTCAGGACGGTCTGCGCCGGATGTACGGGGAGCAAGAAAACGTTTTTTATTATCTCACCTTGATGAACGAGAACTATGTTCATGGCGCCATGCCCAAGGGTGCCGAGAGAGGTATTCTGCGGGGTATGTACCGATTAAAAGCAGCACCTTCGAAATTGGCGAAATCCATGCCCCGAGTACAGTTATTGGGCAGCGGGACCATTTTGCGAGAAGTGGAAGCAGCCGCAGATATTCTGCACAAGGATTTTGGCGTGGCGGCGGATATCTGGAGCGTGACCAGCTTTACCGAGTTGCGCCGCGAAGGCATGCAGGTGGATCGCTGGAATTTATTGCATGCAGATCAGCCCGCCAAAAGCTGTTGGGCGCAGGAGTGTTTGACCGAGCAATCTGGCCCGGTGGTGGCGGCAACGGACCATATGCAGTTGCAGGCTGATCAGATTCGACCCTGGATATCCAGACGTTATCGAGTGTTGGGTACGGACGGTTTTGGTAGAAGCGATTCTCGACAAAAGCTACGCCGTTTCTTTGAAGTGGATCGCTCGTTTATTGTCCTGGCTGCGCTTAAGGTACTGGCGGAAGAGGGAGAGATTGATGCTGCTCAGGTTGTCAAAGCAATGAGGCAGTTTGAGATTGACCCTACAAAACCCTATCCCCCGAGCCATTAAGGAGAAGCGCATGAGCATTGAAACCATTCTCGTGCCAGATATTGGTAGTGATGACCCGGTGGATGTTATCGAGATCACGGCGAAGGTTGGTGAACATCTGGCTGTGGATGCCACCATTGTGGTGTTGGAGTCTGACAAGGCAACCGTGGAAGTGCCATTGCCGAAAGCCGGGCGAGTAAAGGCGGTGCTGGTAAAAACCGGCGATCGAGTGAAGCAGGGCGACCCCTTGCTGGAGCTGGAGCTGGCCTCGGAAGAAAGCGACAAGTCGGCGCCCGCCGCGAGCCCCGTTCAGGATAAAGCGGAACAAAATAAAACAGAGCAGAAAAATCAGCATAAAGAAAATACGGCGGCCACATTAGAGGCGGATGTTTCCATCGAGACTGCAGCGCCAGTCGCTCGTGCGACGGACAGCCAGGATTCAGCAGCGGCGCAGCAATTAGACCATGCGGAGCCATCGTCTACAGAGGTACATGCGGGACCTGCGGTTCGCAAACTCGCCCGGGAGTTGGGTGTGGAGTTAGCAGCAGTATCTGGTACGGGGCCACGCCAACGGATACTGCAGGAAGATGTTCATCGTTGGGTGAAGGACCGTTTAACGAGGCGGCCTATTGCATCATCTGTTGCCGGGTTGCCTGCGTTGCCGGAAATTGATTTCAGTCAGTTCGGTCCTGTGGAGCGGGTGCCGTTGAATAAGCTGCGACGGGTGTCGGCGGCTAATTTACACCGTAGCTGGCTGACTATTCCGTTGGTAACGCAACACGATGATGCAGACATCACTGAGCTGGAAGCCTTTCGTCAACAGGAAAATACTCGTTTGGCGAAGCAGGGTGTAAAACTCACCATGTTGGCATTTCTGGTGCGAGCCTGCGCAGTGGCGTTGGAGAAATACCCGCGTTTTAATAGCTCCCTAAGCGTTGATGGAGAGACGTTGATTGAGAAACGTTATATCCATATTGGCGTTGCGGTGGAAACTGAAAATGGTCTGATGGTGCCAGTGCTACGTGATGCCAATCATAAAGGCATTGTGCAAATCGCGTCGGAGGTCACCGAGCTTGCTGCAAAAGCTCGTCAACGCAAGCTGATGCCTGGCGATATGCAGGGTGGAACATTCAGTATTTCGTCGCTTGGGGGCATCGGCGGCACGGCATTTACGCCGTTGGTAAACTGGCCAGAGGTGGCCATTCTTGGCGTTAGCAAGGCAGAAACAAAGCCGCGCTGGAATGGCGGTGAGTTTGAGCCTCGCCTGATGCTGCCGTTGTCCCTGTCCTATGACCACCGGGTGGTGGATGGCGCTGACGGGGCTCGATTTATTACTTTTATTAACCAGTTGCTGGCCGATATGCGCCGAGCTTTACTGTAACCGTAACGCATGGGGCGTTAGAGGCCTTTCAGCACACCACAGGGTCACCACATAAAGGGGGTAGTTCTTCGTGGCTGTGCTCTGGCACCTTAGTGCTCGTCTCTTCCTCATCCTCAATGGCTTTTTCTTGCACTCTTTCTGCGGGTTTCTGCACGCCGATATGGTGCGTGGCAAACCCGGTTTGCACCACCTGATTGACTGCCATGCCTAATATGCGGCCGTGAAAAGGAGAGAGAATGGCGCTGCCGGTATTGGTAACCGGGTCTACCACGGTGCCAAGAATTTGACCTTCGCGGACGGTGTCGCCCAGTTTTACCTGGGACATTAAAATGCCGCCTTGATCCGCTCTCACCCAGCTGGATTCGTAAAACACCGGTTGCGGTGTTCCCCAAAACCGCTTGGTTTTGCGCATGCCAAGATTATCCAGCAGGGTTTCTAACGCTTTTACACCGGAGTCCACCGCGCCTTCATCAAGCTGGTTCGGGCCGCCTGCTTCCATGGTAACGGTTGGAATTCCGATATCGGTGGCGGCCCGGCGAAGGGTGCCACGAGTGCCCGCTCCATGCAGCACGGTAATGCCTCCAAACTGGCGGCTGAATTCAAATACATCCGGATCCTTGAGGTTGCCCCGAATCTGCGGCAGGTTGGTACGTTGTTGTGAGCCGGTGTGCAAATCCACCAGATACTGGCAGTGGACAATAATGGATGAAAACAGTGAGTGGGCAATGCGATCAGCGGCGCTACCATGGCCGCTGCCGGGGAAGTGACGGTTAAGGTCACGGCGGTCGGCAAGGTAACGG
>PGZG01000169.1 GCA_002840115.1 Gammaproteobacteria bacterium HGW-Gammaproteobacteria-14
TGGTATCCACTAAACGAGTCACTACACCGGACTCTTTCATGAGATTGCCGAAGCAAAACATACCCAGCAATGGCGCAGCATCCGGCAACACTAATGCCACCAACACTAGCAGTACTATCGGGAACAGAATTTTTTCACGTCTTGATACCGGACGCAGCTGCTCCATTTGAATAGCGCGCTCTTTTTTCGTGGTCAGCAAGCGAATAATTGGCGGCTGGATAACCGGTACTAAAGCCATGTATGAGTAGGCGGCAACCGCTACTGCTCCGAGCAGGTCCGGGGATAATTTGGTAGTGACATAAATTGATGTGGGGCCATCAGCACCACCAATAATGCCGATAGATGCCGCATCCGCCAGCGAGAAATTCAAGCCAAGATAATTCAATGCCAACGCTCCCAACAGCGCAGCAAAAATACCAAACTGGGCAGCTGCACCCAGTAACAGGGTACGAGGATTGGCCAACAGTGGACCGAAGTCGGTCATCGCTCCCACGCCCATAAAGATCAGCAGAGGGAACAGACCAGTAGTCAGGCCAACCGTATAAATCATATACAGCAAGCCATCGCTGTAATTGGCCATACGCGCTAACTGATAAACCTCCGCTTTTACCGTCGGCGCAGCATTACCATAGGCCTGATATAGCGCACGCACCCCGTCATTGGCATCCATGCCCAATAATGCAGCAATACTGGCGATCACATCCGTCGAACCAAGGTGTAATGCCTGACTAACAGCGGATTCTGCCATCCCCGCCAACGGGATATTCGCCAACACGCCACCAACGGCAATAGGCAACAAAAGCAAGGGTTCAAACCCTTTACGAATGGCGAGAAACAGTAGCCCCAGACACACTAGAATCATCATCGTCTGGCCAAAATCCAGATGATACAAACCGGTGCTGAACCAAAGTTTTTCCAACGTATCCATGAACTCGTCCTCAGCCGATCGTCAGCAGTAGATCACCCACACTGACCGCATCACCTTCCTTAGCTAGCACAGCGATCACCGTGCCTGCTTTCGGTGCCGACACATCGGTTTCCATTTTCATGGCTTCCAACACTATAATTTTTTCACCAGCGGCAACGACCTGCCCCGGCTTCACGAGAATGCGAAAAATATTACCGGATAAGGGTGCCTTTATTGCCTCCCCTTCGGCCGTTACCCCCCCAGTACCGGGGGCAGATGGGGTCTCAGCCACCGGCAGCAAAGCACTAATATCGCCGCCCTCTGTTACGGTAACCGTATAAGCCTTACCTTCCACCGTTACCGTATAGATTTCTTCGCCATAGTCAGTGACCGCTGTTTGAGTGGCATTGTTAGCGGTAGGCACAGGCTCAAAGGCTTGCGGATTGCCTCGATTTTCCAGGAATTTCAAACCAATTTGCGGGAACAGGGCATAGGTCAACACATCGTCAATGCGGTTATCGCCACTCGCCAGAGTGATATTTTTTTCCTTCGCCACTCCGTCCAGCTCAGCAATCAATTTGTCCATTTCATCGTCAATCAAATCCGCCGGTCGACACGTCACCGGTTGATCGCCCTCCAGCGCCCGCGCCTGCAGTGCAGCATTGAATGGCGCCGGTGCAGCACCGTATTCACCACGCAAAATCCCTCGGGTTTCCTTCGACAATGCCTTATAACGCTCACCGGCTAACACATTCAGCACCGCCTGAGTGCCGACAATCTGCGAGGTTGGGGTGACCAGCGGAATAAAGCCGAGGTCTTCACGTACTTGGGGAATCTCCGCCAGCACAGCATCGAACTTGTCTTCTGCGTTCTGCTCTTTAAGTTGCCCCTCCATATTGGTGAGCATGCCACCAGGCACCTGAGCGATAAGAATCCGCGAATCAACACCGCGCAGGCTGCCTTCAAACTTCGCATATTTTTTCCGCACTTCGCGGAAATAGGCAGCAATTTCTTCAAGCAACCGAATATCAAGCCCTGTATCCCGATCGGTGCCTTCAAAAATAGCCACCACCGCTTCTGTAGGACTGTGGCCATAGGTCATCGACATGGAAGAAATGGCGGCATCAACATTATCAATCCCCGCTTCCACCGCCTTGACGATAGTCGAAGTAGACAGACCTGTAGTGGCGTGGCACTGCATATGCACCGGAATCGCCAGCGTCGCCTTTAAGCGGCTAACCAGCTCGAAAGCTTCATAGGGCCGTAGCAATCCGGCCATATCTTTAATGCAAATAGAATGGGCGCCCATATCCTCAATGGTTTTTGCCAGATCAATCCAGGCTTCCAGGGTATGCACCGGACTGCTGGTATAGGACAGCGTACCCTGTGCATGCTTGCCCTCCCGAATAACGGCGGCAATAGCACGCTCCAGATTGCGCGGATCGTTCATCGCGTCAAAGACACGGAACACATCCACACCATTGTGTGCAGCCCGTTCGACAAACCGATCCACTACGTCATCGGCATAATGGCGGTAACCCAGCAGATTCTGACCACGCAGTAACATTTGCTGCGGTGTTTTCGGCATCGCTTTTTTGAGTTCACGAATACGATCCCAGGGATCTTCGCCAAGAAAACGGATGCAGGCATCAAAGGTAGCTCCGCCCCAGGACTCCAGAGACCAAAAACCTACTTGATCAAGCTTGCCAGCAATCGGCAGCATGTCATCCAGACGCAGACGGGTCGCAAACAGGGATTGATGTGCATCGCGCAGCACAACATCGGTAATGCCGAGGGGTTTCTTGGTCATGGCCAAACCCTTGTCAGGTGATGGTCAGAATTCAACCGCGCCCGGTGCGGGCACGATGTTGGCGAACGGCGTCTTCGATCACACGCCGCGTAACAGCATCCACTGGAGGCGACACTGACGGCAACGGCAGTGGCGCTAGCGCAGCGACCGACGACGCTTCCGGGAAAAAACGATTGATGACTGAAGACATCAGGGTTGTCAGCACTACCAGCAAAATCAGAAAGCTGAAAACCACACCCATACCGATTAGCATCAGTTCGGTGCCTTGTTCAAGCAGCGTATCCATAGAGGCTCTCCCCTGTTTGAGGCGTTCTGAGCATCAGGGCCTTGTGGACCCACGAGGCGCGGACTGTAGCCGGATTGTCAACAATCCGCAATGACACTACCGACCGACTGATATTGCCTTAAAGAACAACATCCCCGGTTCAAAAACAACCCGTTTGCCGGAAAACACAAAGGCCGCCCATGGGCAGCCTTTGTGTTTTACAACACCTTGGTAGAACCGAGACGGGCTTGGTTGACTCAGGATCAGACATCGCCCGAGACTGGTCCTAGCCCGACTGGATCGGCACCATACGTGGCTTGGCCTCTTCCGGCACCACTTGCTCCAGAGACACCGTGAGCAACCCCTCTTTCAGGTTGGCACCGGTAACCCTAACATGGTCCGCCAAACGGAAAGTACGCTCGAAAGCACGACGAGCAATACCCCGATGCAACCAGGTAAGCCCATCCTCCTCTTCTACGGCCCCTTCCTCCCGACCACTCACTCGACCAGTCAAACGCAGCTCGTTTTCCTGCACCGTAATGGTCAGATCTTGCTCCCGGAATCCCGCCACGGCCATAACAATGCGATAACGACCATCGGCATCACGAATAATGTCGTAGGGCGGATAACCGCTCGACTGGTCCGCCCGCAACGCATTGGTTATCAGGTCATCAAAACGATCAAAACCGACACTGTGACGAAACAGTGGGGCTAGAGAGAAAGCACTATTCATAACTACCTCCGGTCTGTATCAGGCAAGTACACCGTCCCCACTATCGGGCAACGGCTATCAGTGTGATCACAGAAAAGGAAGTGGTGTCAGCTGGAAGAATTTCAAGAGCCGCGCCTATCGCTCGAACATAAAAACCGCGTCTTTTACCTGAACCTCGATATCTGCCTTGAGCGGCGCCGGCTTTAAACCCAGCGGCGTGTCACCCAGATCGGTTTCCGCCTCAAGCCGCAAAAGGAGCCGCTCCGCTTCGGTCGCATTTATAGGCACATCAACTCGTACTCGCAGGCAAACAGGCTGCTCTGACACCAGAGGCAACCAACGACTCACCGCTTCATCAAGAAACAGGGAGGCGTT
>PGZG01000170.1 GCA_002840115.1 Gammaproteobacteria bacterium HGW-Gammaproteobacteria-14
GAATTTCCAGCACTTCCTGGAGCAACTGCTCGCCACGCACCTCAGAGGAGTTGAACGAGGACATTCTGGTGACGTACACCTTGGCGCCATCTTTACGCAGGGTTTGCGGGATCTGGTACCAGTAATCAATCGGCCCGATGCTGTCGAAGCCGGCCATGCCATGGGCCAGCACGATGGGGTATTTGGTCTGGGTATAGGTGCTCTTGAAGAAGCTGAACCAGGCGTAGCTCGGGCTTGCGAGCAGCAGCGTGAATAGGGCTGCAAGCAGCAGAGAAATTTTCCGATACATCCGTTTTCTCCAGACCGTGTTGTTGTATTTAGTCACTGTGATTTAGTCACTATGGTTTAGTCACTATCGTTTAGTCACAACGATGCTAGAGAGGACAGGAAGATAAAAGTCGCCAGAATGAGCACATTTACTGCCAATATCGAAGACGCAAGACAGGGGGAGTCAATCATGGCTCCGCAGAAAGCCAACCCGTCTTAAAGCCCGCCACCGTTAACGCCATTTCCCGGCGCAACCAGGGCAACTGATTCATCAGCGGGAAACCAATATCTCTGGCCCAGCCGGCGCCGGGAATCCGTGACTGGAAAATCGGCGTCAGCAGTCGACTCATGGTCTGGTAAAAGCGAATCATGCCGCTACGTTGTTGATGATAATCGGCCCAGACATCTTCCCAGCTGCCATGCCTGGCACTGGCCAGCGCCAGCGCCAGCGCATGGGCGTCCATCAGCGCCATATTGGCACCCTGCCCAAGCTGCGGACTCATGGCATGGGCCGCGTCACCGATAATACCGACACGTCCTGTTGCCCAGCGCTTGAGAATGACATCGCGATAGGTGGCAGGAATCAGTTGTTGCGGTGAGGTCAGTGCCGCGAGCAGCGGCGCAGCCGCCGGCCAGAGCTTAATGAGCTGTTCCTTCCAGCGATCAAAATGCTGTGGCGACTGATGCCACTGCATCATCTGCGTCACTGGCATGCTCCAGAAAAAGCTGGTTAAAGCCTGCGACGGATTTTGTGGTGTGCTGCCGCTGGGCAACAGACCGATCATGGTGTGACTGCCGTGATACCGCTGCTGCAACAGTGGCACATCGAAGGGTGCGGCCTGCGGCAATATCGACCAGAGCGCGCCCCACGGATACTGCCGATCAAAGCGCACCAGGTCCGCCGACCTCAGCGTGCTGGCACTGCCATTGGCAATCAGTACCGCGTCAAATGCGTGCTGATCTTTTACAGCAGCACTACCACTGGCACCACGTTGCAGCTCAAGGATCACTTCATTGCTACGCTCAGTGATAGCCAATACGGTGGTGTCCATCCAGCGTTGGTGGGACTCAGCAGCAAGACCCTGATCCAACACATGACACAAACTGGCGCGATGGACGCCAAGCCCGTGCAAGTCTGGCGACAGGTCAGCGTATTTACTGTGCATGATGCAGCGTTGCGAAAGTGTGTCACCGTACAGGGCGTCGATACGGGCACCATACTGCGCCATGGCTTGAGCAAGCCCCATGGACTCGAGCACTTTAAGACCAGAAGGTTGCAATAGCAGACCCGCGCCCACCGGCGTTAGCGCCGACGCGCGCTCGATCAGAGTGACTTGATGTTGCTGTCGTGCCAATAGCGTCGCCACAGCAAGGCCGGCGGTGCCGGCGCCGATAATGGCAATACGCTGCGAACTCAAAGACACAGACACTCCTGCCGACTCTCCCCTCAATGGGCTAAAGTTTACCCGGTCTGGTTTAACCGTCCAGCCTGGAGTTCCGACTGCGCCATGCCAGCGGCGTCTCGCCCACCAACGCCTTGAATGCACGACTGAACGAGTTAGTGGTATTAAAACCTGTTTGCAAGGCAATTTTCTTGATTGGAAAACGGGTTTTCAGCAATAGCTCTTTTGCCAGTTTTAGCCAGACTTCATTAGCAATGCTTTTAAACGATGTATCTTCTTTGGTGAGCTTGCGGATAAGGGTGCGCGGGGACATATTCATGTTGTCGGCGAATTCTTCCAGCGACGGGTACTTGCCTGCATTGGCCAGTTTGACCAGCTCGTGATGGACTATCGTCGAGAACGAAGCCGTATCTTTGCCAACGGAGATTTCATCTTCCAGGATCCGTTTGACAGCACTGAAGGTGGCCTCGTTAGGGCTGCGCGTCATGACGCTCATATCATCGGAGCGCCCTTCCATGCCGTTAAAGTCGCTATTGAAAATAACCGTACTGGCAAATACTTCCTGCAAGTCCCGGCGGTGCGCCTCCGCCCGGCTGCCATCACCATAACCGTGGGTGAAATGGATAATCCTTGGTACCTCTTCTGACATCACATCGTTAGAAATAATATGAACGGCGGCGGTGACTATCTCGAGCAGGAAACCATTCATTTCCCCCATGTCGGTGGTCATCTCAAGGGAGAACCGAACCTTGGGCGGCGTTTCGATCAATTCTGCACGCATCACCGGAACCAGCAGAGGGAGGTAACGTACCGCCACCAGCAACGACTCACGTACGTTGCTGGCGCTCAGTGCGGCCATGCCGGCCAGTCCTGCACTGGTAGCGGAAAAATGACTTAGCCAGCTCTTCAGGGAAACCTGATTGCCGGTTGTATTACCGATCCACTTGAACAGTCCATATAGCTGCTCACCATCGACCGTAAACGCCGGGGCCTCGAACTGCTCGGCCGTCGCTCCCAGCTGAGCTAGCACATCATCGAAAGAAATGCCCGGCGCCTGGCGACCCAAAACATGACGAATGGGTTCCAGAACCGTTCTAGGGAAGCGCAGCTCTCTCCTGTGCATGCCGGTTGTTCTCATTATTATCGACGTTAGCCGGATGACCTTGATTCTCAGGTTAATGGCGCGCATTGGCAAACACCCAACAGCACATTACCCCAATAAGCAGCGAACAACTGTTCTCAGAAAGCCCCCCATTTAAAGCGCCTGCTGGCAGTTTTTGTACATATTCTGGCCAGTATGGTTGGCACGCTACGGCTAGTCTGGGCTGGCATCGTCATAACGATACAGCCATTCGGATAATCCCAAGGGACTAATGGATATGAACAATAAAAAAAGCATTGTGTCGATTATAGGCAGCGCGGGCCTGATGCTCGCAGCCCTGATCACCCCATCCTTAGCCAGCGCACAACTTGCCGGACATAACGTCATTCTTGTGCATGGCTTTGTTTCCGATGACCTTATCAAGGCCCCCACCCGGGAAGAGCTACTGGCGCGCCGCAAAATGTCTGAATTCTGGCAGGCACGCGCAGAGGGCTACTTTAACTGGTCCGGAGCGGAACGCCTTGAGGGCGGCATTGCCGAGTTCGTTTTCGAACAGGCCAAGAAATACTCGGCCGAAGGTTTATGCACCAATGGTTGCGTGCTGGTGACTCACAGCACCGGGGATCTGGTTAGCCGGTATTTCCTTGCCCATCAGGAAGCCTGGCTGACCAGTGCGGGCTATGCACCGTTAAACATAGTCGCAACGATTGATTTTGCCGGCGCCGGGGGTGGTACCGATCTCGCCGACATCGCGGTTGCCGCTGCTAACAGTGATTATGTGCCGCTGCCAATGAAGCTGGCCGCCGGCGCCGTAATCGGCACAAATCTGGATATCACCGATTACAAGGACCTCGGCGTTGTGCTTGACCTGACAACGTCCGGCGCGCGCAACCATGCCAACTGGCCCAACACCATTCCCCGCCTGCGTTTCTCGGTAAATGGCGCCGATAGTGTCAATGCTGTTACCAAGCCCTTTATTCGCGGCGCGGACGACACCGTGGTACCGGCCCATTCCAGTTGCGGCGCTTCCGCACCGGATGCCATACAAAGCTGTTCGTCCAGTATTGCCTATGACGGCAAACTGACCTGGCAGTTTGGCCCCCGTGGCTTTCTGCCAAACCACTTTCCGGTTTTGATGGCAGACAATTATGATCATTTTTCGCTGGTTCAGGATCAGCACCGCGGTAATACCACCTATGTGCTCAACAACTTTTCTGCCGGGCTGACCGTCGACTTTCAGACTAACACCCACAAAGTCAC
>PGZG01000171.1 GCA_002840115.1 Gammaproteobacteria bacterium HGW-Gammaproteobacteria-14
GGCCGACAGAATTGTCCGCTGGGAGTTGATGCCGGGCGCCCATTTGGCAGAACTGGAGTTGGCTCGACAGCTTGATGTGAGTACAAACTCACTTCGAGAGGCTTTTCGTTTGCTGGAGCGCCAACACCTGATCGAAATTCAACCAAGGCGTGGGGCTCAGGTTTGCGACGTTACCGAAACCCAGGTGCGCGAGTTGTATGACTTCCTTTTTCTGCTACTAAGTGAGCTGGCCGTCAGGGCTGCTCGCACTTGGCAGGGCGAGCAGATGGCGGATTTAGCCGCCATGCTGCCGGACTTCGAGCGTTTCCATGCCAACAACGATATTGGTGCGGCCCATGAAGTTGCCTTCCGGTTTGTCTCCATCGCAGTGCAGCGCTTTGCCGGCAACCATTATCTGGCAGAAGATATTGAAGACTTGCTGCCGCTACTGCGGCGCTACTCCTATCTGGCCCTGCAGGAGGAAACCTCCGAGCTGGATGTGTCTCTGGTGATCTTTCAAAACCTGCTACGTAATGTGCTGGCTCGCAATGCGGAAGCCGCAGCGGCGGATATCCGTGAGTACGGCGACAAGCAATGCCAGATTGTGCTCCGGGCTATTGCCAAGCGGGCGGCGGCCTGATTTTTCATTGGCCCGATTGAACTCCTTTGATGGTTAGCACTCCAAGGGGCTGAGTGCTAATATCGGGTCCGGAATGACCCTAGGGGGAGCCAATGAATACCCAGCTTCAACCACTTCAAACTTTGGCCATCGGTGTTCCGGGTGAAAATCTGGAAGCCTATGTGCGTGCGGTCAGCAGCGTGCCGATTTTGTCCGCCGATGAAGAGCGGGCCTTGGCTGAGCGGCTTTTCTATAGCGATGACCTTGATGCGGCGCGAAATCTGGTTCTGAGCCATTTGCGCTTCGTGGTCCATATTGCCCGCAGTTATGGCGGTTACGGTTTGCCGTTGGGAGACCTGATTCAGGAAGGCAATGTGGGTTTGATGAAAGCGGTGCGCCGTTTTGACCCCACGGTGGGCGTGCGATTGGTGTCCTTCGCGGTACACTGGATTCGTGCCGAAATTCATGAATATGTGATTCGTAACTGGCGCATTGTCAAAGTCGCTACTACCAAGGCGCAGCGTAAATTGTTCTTTAATTTACGCGGTCAAAAACAGCGCCTCGGGCGTTTGTCGGTGGAAGAAGCCAACCGGGTGGCGCAGGATCTTGGCGTTACCTTGGCAGATGTGCAGGAAATGGAAGGCCGACTGGCCGCCTTTGACAGCGCCTTCGATGCACCCAAGGAAGACGATGATGATCGTGCGGTGTTGTCGCCTTCACAATACTTGCTGGCGGACGAAGCTGACCCCTCGGATCTGGTCAGTGAAGATCAGTTGCAGCAGCGCCATAGCGTCCGCTTGACGCATGCACTGGAAAACCTTGACCAGCGTAGCCGCGATATTGTTGAGCGACGCTGGCTGGCAGACGACAAGGCCACGCTCCAAGAACTGGCAGACCAGTATGGCGTGTCTGCCGAACGTATTCGACAGTTGGAGAATGGCGCTATTGGCAAGCTCCGTAATGCCATGCTCGCTTGAAGCTGATTTGTCGGTTATGAAAAAAGAGGCGGCCTGATGGCCGCCTCTTTTTTTGATAACACAAAGCCTGTGTTGGTATTTTTACGGGGCGGCAAACACCTCGGATTTTACGGTTAAAGCATTGCCGAATTTCGCCAGCAGTTGATCATCCGGGTGAAGCGCGGCTACGCCGCTGGGCGTTCCAGTAAGAACAATGTCTCCAGGTTCCAGTGTGAAGACATGGCTCATCTGCGCTACTAACTGGAATGCCGGGAATAGCATCTGTGTGGTGTTGCCCCGCTGGCGCAACTCGCCGTTAACTTCCAGCGAAATCTCAATCGGCTGTTTCCAGGATACGCCGCGAGCATCAATAAAGGATGACATGGGGCAAGCGCCATCGAAGGCTTTTGCCCGCTCCCAGGGATGCCCCTGCTTTTTCAATGCGTCTTGCAAGTCACGCAGCGTCAGATCCAGACCAACGCCGAAACCCGCCATGCCCCACTGCGCACTGGTTGCGTCCGCATTTTTCAGCCGTTCTCCCACCAGCAGCGCCATTTCTATTTCGTGATGAACTTCTCCCTGATCGGTAGGAATCGAAAAGGAAGGAGCCATGGCCACCAGTGATGAGGCAGGCTTAATAAAAAAAATCGGCGCCTCCGGCACCTCATTGCCCAGCTCGTGGGCATGCTCCGCATAATTACGGCCAACGCAGACGACTTTGCCGACAGGAAGGTCGATAGGTGAGCCGTCAATCCAGCGGTGCTGATAGGTCATTAAATACTCTCCTTCTGTGGAGCGACAAACGCGTCGCTATCCAGTACATGGAAATAGCACGATGCCAGGTTGGCGTGGCGTTCATGCGTAGCCGGGACCATCGGAGCCAGGGATGGCGGAGATGAGCTACATGGACGTACTCGTGCGTGTCCCGGTTACGCATGAACGCCGCGCCAGCCGACGAAGATCACTGCGCAACCAGAAAAAATATCGGAACAGGTTCCCCGCTTCGCAGAGTGTCGTTTGCTAAAGATCGAAAATTTTCCCGGGATTCATAATGCCGTTCGGATCAAACGCCGCTTTTACTGAGCGCATTAGCGCGATTTCTTCGGCGGAGCGAGAGTATTCCAGATAAGCCTTCTTGGTGCGCCCCACCCCATGTTCGGCGGAAATAGAACCGTTATATTTTTGTACGATCTCAAACACCCAAGTCGATACATTATTGCAGCGGGCAAAAAACTCTTCTTTGGGCAGATCGGCGGGTTTGAGAATGTTCAGGTGCATATTGCCGTCGCCGATATGGCCAAACCAGACGATTTCAAAATCCGGATAGTTGGCCTGGACAATGGCGTCCACCTCTTCAACAAAGTCCGGCACTCTGGACACGGTTACCGAGATGTCGTTTTTATATGGTGTATAGACAGAAATGCTTTCTGAAATCCGCTCGCGCAACTGCCAAAGCTGCGATGCCTGACTCAGGGATTGGCTCATAACGCCATCCAGCACCCAACCTTTTTCCATGCACTCTTCGAACAGCGCCATGGCATCGTTCATTACGCCATCGGAGCTGCCTTCAAATTCCAGCAGGCAATAAAAAGGTGCCTCGCCATCAAATGGGCGCGGTACGCCATGGGCCAGTACGTGAGCCATGGCCTTGTCGGAGAAAAACTCGAAGGCGGTCAGATCAATTTTTGATTGGAAGGCGTGCAGAATATTCATGACCTCCCGGAAGCCGGGCGCGCCCAGTACCAACACGGTGAGGTTGTTGGGTTGGCGTGCCAGTTTAACGGTGGCCTCGACCACAAACCCCAGCGTGCCCTCGGAGCCAATAAACAAATGACGAAAATCATAGCCGGTGGCGTTCTTCGCCAGGCCTTTGTTCAGATCAAGCAGGTCGCCGTTGCCGGTGACCACTTTGAGTCCGGTGATCCAGTCGCGGGTCATGCCATAACGGATTACCTTGATGCCGCCGGCATTGGTGCCAATGTTGCCCCCCATATTGCTGGAGCCCGCAGAGGCAAAGTCCACCGGGTAAAAAAGCCCCTGCTGTTCGGCAAACTCCTGTAATTGCTGAGTGACCACGCCAGGCTGTACGGTGACGGCGCGATCAAACGGGCTGAAGTCCAGCACCTTGTTCATGCGGTCAAAGGCCACCACCACCTCGCCGTCGGCAGCTACCGCAGCGGCGGAGAGTCCAGTACGGCCTCCGGAGGGTACCAGTGCAATCCGGTGCTGGTTGGCGATCATCACGATGGCCTGCACTTCTTCGGTGTTTTCCGGCAGTAATACCGCCGATGGTGCGGGCGCCCAGACCTTGGTCCAGTCAACACCATAGCGACTCAGGCTGTCGGTATCGGTCAGGCAGCGGTTCCCCAGCAAGGGGCGGAACAGGTCGGCAACAGCGGACATTGATCTTCTCCGGGATCGTTCGGACCGGGCAGTCACAGAGGTGTCAGGACTGGCGTTATCCGGGGCGCGCTATGTTACCATACGCGCCCTATTTTCAAGCTACCGGGCGAGC
>PGZG01000172.1 GCA_002840115.1 Gammaproteobacteria bacterium HGW-Gammaproteobacteria-14
TTGATACGGGAACCGCCGCGCTATTAACCACATGCAGCATGGCTACGGCGAGGATGAAAGCGCCAAAAAACCAGTTGGCAACATAAATATGTGACGTTGTTCGGCGGGCGATAGTGGTAAAGAAAATGACCGCATAGGTCACCCAGACAACCGTAATGGCCAGGTCAATTGGCCACTCCAGTTCGGCATACTCTTTGGCAGAAGTAAGACCCAAGGGCAGGGTGATAGCAGCCGCAACAATAATCAGCTGCCAGCCCCAGAAAGTGAAGGCGGCTAGTTTAGGAAAAGCCAAGGTGGTCTGACACGTCCTTTGCACTACATAGTAGGACGTGGCAAACAGGGCGGAACCCCCAAAGGCAAAAATTACCGCATTGGTATGTAGCGGCCGCAGACGGCCAAAACTAAACCAGGGTAAGTCGAAATTCAGCGCCGGCCAAGCCATCTGCGCCGCAATAATCACACCGACCAGCATGCCGACAATGCCCCAGAGCACAGTGGCGATACTGAACTGTCTGACAACGGTGTAATTATAGTTAATGGGTCCAGAAGAGGTGGTTTGGGTCATCGGTCTTCCCTTGGTTACCGGCAAACAATGTCGCTATGAGAATAGGAGCCATGCCGACTCATTACAGTTGGGCCGCTATAACACTAACCCTGAACGGCGCTTGCAGTCTTGATGCAGGTCAAGTTGATCAAGTTATCAACAGTATAGCAACGCTCTTGCTGCTATAAATCCCGTCGCTCTATAAACGCTTTTACCGCTGCAAGAGTCGCCTCCGGCGCTTCTTCATGGGGAACGTGGCCAAGATTTGCAAATCGAACCAGCTCGCTAGCGGGAATGTCGGTATGCATATCCTCTCCGACATGGGGTGGAATTAACCGGTCCAGATCGCCCCAGATAAGTAATGTCGGAATATTCAGGGCTTTTGCCCGCTCACGCACGTCCTCACGCACTGCCATTTGGCCGAAGCGCTCCACCAAAGCGGCTCGGTTACCTTCGCGGAGGGTTAGTTCGTAATAGCGGTCCACCAGAGCTGGAGTCACCAGCGATGGGTCGCCATAGACGCTCTCGACGCTGGAAACGATCATGCTGCGCGGCAGCAACCGGTTCATTAACGGGGCAAATGCGGGAATCTGGGCGATACGAAAGCCTAGCGGCATGGATTCCGGCTCAAACGGATAACCGGCGGCATCTACCAGCACCAGCCCGGCGACTCGCTCAGAGGTGATCATGGCGGCTTCCAGAGCAATGTGGCCACCGAGCGAGTTGCCGGCCAGTAAAGCCTGATCAATACCGAGACGGTCCATTACCTTAAACACGAAGTTGGCATAACGGTATGCGGTATAATCGTTATCCGGTGCCGGGCCCGTAAGTCCAAAAGCCGGCAGGTCGAAACGAACCACGCGACGGCCATCAACAAGACCCTCGGTCCAGCCATCCCAAGTGTGCAGACTGGCGGAAGTGCCATGGATGAGCACCAACGGCGTTAGCTCATTACGTGGGCCTTCATCACGCAAGTGAACCTGCATGCCGTCAATCTCTATAAATGTTGAGGGCGGTGGCGCCCAACGATCTGTCAGCTCATCTACCGGGCGGTCCGGCGCCCAGCTAATCCCAACGATAACGGTAGTAGACAATAGTAAGAACACAGCTAAAAACCGGAAAAGGGCTGACATAGAGAAAATCCTCAGACATCTGCGTAAATCACGCTGACATAGCGCAAGCAGGCCGGATTATCTATGAGGGTTACTTTAGATGCCACTTCATAAATTCGCATAATGTATATTATGTTAAATTCCATGCTGGGATACTTAACTGCATTCAGGAGGCGTTACCCAAGTCCTCCTCACTACCGCTTTGCAGATGGATCACCAGAACCGCCGCCACACTGGCAACCACCATGGCAATCCCCAGAGGCAACAAGGTGTGATTATGAAACCCGGTTAGCAGCATGCCGGTAATGCCTGCCAGCAAGAATTGCAGGCTGCCGTTGATCCCGGTGGCAGCGCCACTGTCGTGAGGAAAGAAATGGGTAAAGCTGGCAATCGCATTGGGGATCACCATCGCGACGGTGCCGGCAGCAACCATTATCAGCGGCACCACCAGAATCAGCGGCGGCTGCCCGCTGAAAACGATAAGGGCCAGCAGCGCTAGCGTCGCCAGAGCCTGAACCAAAAGCGCGGCTGTCATCAATCTGAGCGCTGCGAATCGCCGTAACAAGACGACGTTAAGACGGTTAAACAGGATCATGCTGACCACATTGACCCCGAATAACAGCGGAAACAGGGCTTCCCCCACCTGATAGGCACGCAGATAAACAAACGCAGAGTCCGTGATAAAAGCAAACAGAGCGGAGAACGCCAGCCCGTTAGCCAGAATGATCGTCATGGCCTGGCGGTGTCTGAGTACCCTTCCCCATCCTCGAGCCACATCGCGAAGTCGCCGATCAACGGCCACCGGGCTATGGTTAGGCATCACGGTAGCCACCCAGAGCATCATCAGCCCGGCATAAGCAGCCAGTGCGATAAAAATCAGTGGCCAGCTATAAAAGTGCACGATGGCGGCACCAAAAGCGGGGGCCACCAGAGGTGCCGTCAGCATGATCAGGCCGATATTGCTCAGTACCCTCGCCGCCTCCTGGCCGTCAAACCAGTCGCGCACTGAAGCGGCAGCAACCACCACCGTGGCTCCTCCACCAAGGGCCTGTATCACCCGCAACATATCCAGTTGCCACAATGCCTGAGTTTGGCTGATTAACAGGCTGGCCAGAGCAAACAGAAGCAACCCGCCCCAGGCCACCTGCTTGCGGCCAATATGGTCAGAAATAGGTCCGCCCAGTAACTGCCCTACAGCTGTTCCCATCATATAAAGGCTGATCGAACGCTCAACCTCCGTGACCCGGACGCCATAAGTGTCAGCCATCGCCGGCAAGGCCGGAAGATAGGTATCAATAGCCAGAGGGCCGATGGCGATTAACGGGCCTAGCGCCAGAGCAAGGCGCAATCGGCTAATCTGTGGTGATGGCGTGTTGGTCACTGAGCCCCCCGAAAACATGAGGGGGTATGCTAGCGGCTAGCACGTGAAAGTGAAATTGCTTTAAGTATTGATTATAAAATATTGTTTCTATTGATATATAGCCTAGTGAAAACCCGCCGATCGGCTTGTGAGGTCCCGGTATAAGGTTATTGTAATCTGGCCCGCCTCCGCTCTGGTGTGATGACGCGCTTACCCATGGTCGCCCTGCTCCCAGGATTGAATAAGGCCACAAACAACTTCGTGGTCAGGTTCACAGTCCGGTCTCGTAGCCCACTGATCCATGGCGCTGCGCATGCGTGCGCCAAGCTGAGTCAGTTCGCTGATTCGGGCTTCCACTTCGGCCAACCTGTGCTCAATCAGGGCGCGCGTGTGCTGGCAAGGGCTCTGGCCCGCTTCGGACTCGGCAGTCAGGGTGCTGATGTCCTGCAAAGTAAAACCGAGGGCACGGGCTTGCAGGCTGAAACTGAGCCGTGACAGATCTGCATGGCTATATTCACGGTAACCATTAGTCGGGTTACGTCGCGGCTTGAGTAGGCCAATCTCGGTGTAATGCCGCACTGTATCGGCAGTGGTGCCAGCATGGCGGGCGAGCTGACTGACGTTCATAGCAAGTCTCCACTGGAGTCCAGAGCACATCTGGAGTTCAAGGTGCCCAGTATGCAACATCAGGGTAACCCCAAGGTAAAGGCCTGACATAATACGACAGCATTAAGACTTCTCCGGATATGACAGCGCGCCAACAGAGCACTAATCTTGGGGGCTTAAAAAATAAAAATAACAGGGATAGAACATGGGGTTTCGTCAGCAACAAAAGGAAAAGACCCGGCAGTGTTTTATGCAAACTGCGCTGGACATGGTGGCAGAAGGCCGCTCTTTCACTAGCATCAGCCTGCGGGAGTTATCCGCACGCGTCGGCCTGGTTCCGACAGCGTTCTACCGTCACTTTGATGATCTGGATGGTCTGGGAGTCGCCATTGTCTCCACTGTTCTGCCAGCACTCCGGACAGAGCTCAAGGCAGGCCGT
>PGZG01000173.1 GCA_002840115.1 Gammaproteobacteria bacterium HGW-Gammaproteobacteria-14
AGTGATAGCGAAATTGATGCGGTTTTTGCCGGGCTCAAACAGCATTGGGATGGACTCGACGGTATTGTCCACGCCGTAGGCTTCGCTCCTGGACACGAGCTTGACGGAAACTACATTGATGTAACCACCCGGGAAGGCTTCCGTATCGCCCATGATATTTCCAGCTATAGCTTTGTGGCTCTGGCCAAGGCTGGCCATGAGATGATGCGTGGCCGTCAGGGCAGCCTGCTAACCTTAACCTATCACGCCTCACGCCAAACCGTACCAAACTACAATGTCATGGGCTTGGCCAAGGCCAGTCTGGAGGCATCGGTGCGATACCTGGCAGCCAGCGTCGGACCAGAAGGCATTCGCGTAAACGCTATTTCTGCAGGCCCTATTCGCACCCTCGCCGCTTCCGGGATCAAAAAGTTCCGGGCCATGCTTGATCATAATGCCGCCAAAGCACCGCTGCGCCGTAACGTTACTATTGAAGAGGTTGGCAATGCCGCCGCCTTTCTTTGCTCTGACCTTGCCTCCGGCATCAGCGGCGAGATTGTTTATGTGGACGCTGGCGCCAATACCTCGTCCATGGCGCTTGCAGAAGATGCGTAAACCCACGATGACTGTGCGGCACTCGTTGCGACCCCGCCGTCAGTTATAGAAAAACGCCCCGATCTTCGGGGCGTTGTTTTTTCAGAGCAACGAAAACATCCGTTCAGGTTAAACGCAGGTGATCTCTTAACAAGGCCCGCTATCATAGGTGGTCTGCAGTCCACGATGGTAACGGTCCTGCGCCTCGGCTCTCTTTCTCAAGCATTCGGACCTCTTCTGCATAGCCTCGTATTGACGTCGCTCCGCGTCGCTTGTTCCGCTGGCCGGCGTCTGACCCTGACGATTGCGTTGAGCCTGAGCCCGAAGTGCAGCATTCTGTAACTCTGTGCACCGTCGACCGCCGAAGCTGCAATAGAGAGAGATTTGATACATATCGGTACTACCATGCTGATCGATTTCTGCGACAAACGCTTTCTCTTGCAGCTCCTGCTCTGCCTGTTGTTTTTGTTGCTGCTGACGCTTGGTTTCAGCAGCCTGCCTCTCCTGTTCGGCTTTTTGTTCTCGCTTATTACGTTCTGCCGCCAACCATTGCTCTGCTTGTACATGCCCTTGTCTTGCCGCTCGCTGCATCAGCTGCTCACGCTGTGACTGAGGGGCTGTCATAGCAGCCCAATAGCCAGCATCCACAACACCTCTGGCGGAGGCCCTGAGGTACCACTCATGCGCCACCTCTACTTCTCTACCTTCCCAGTTGCCGACACGAAAATACTCACCAAGCTCATACATGGCATTTGCGTCACCGATGGCTTTCAAACGTACAACTGTAGGGTCCGTATGCTGCAGAACGACTTTCTTCGCACGCTGATTCCCCAAGTCTGCCGCCTGCTTGTACCACTTCAGCGCTTCCGCTTCTTGCCCATCCGCCATCAGCTTATTCGCAAGGGCGAACATTTCATACATTTCCAGGTTCTTATTCTTCGCTTTCAGTAGCGTGGATTTTACTTCCCAGGCAGACTTTTCACTGTCAGGAGCCACTGCAACGATCTCGTGAATTGCATCGACGTGACCGGCCTCTGCAGCACGGCGCAACCAGTTAACGTAGGCGCTTCTTTTGCCAGAAAAAGATTTTGAGTGTTTGTACCACAGCAGCTCGACATCAAAAGGCCCATAGGCCTGACTCACCGCGTATGCTGCTTCGGCATCGCCTTTTTCAGCAAGTGGCTGTTGCTGCAATACTGTTTCAATGCGTCTGGCGAGCTCAACGACTTCCCTAGTCAGCTTTTCTGCATCCGCCTGACGAGCGATTTGAGCAGCTTTGCTGGAAGCATTTCTCGTGCCGAGTGGCAGTGTGGTGTTGGCAAGCGCTGCTTGTACCAACTCCCATGCTTTTTCCGGATCGTACTTCGGGTCGTGGCGTGTCCCAGGGCTATACATTATGTAATAGGCCATACGTGCCTGAGACAAAGCCTCCTCTTGATCCACGCCTTTCTGTAACCATTCCAAGGGATTGTGCACATCAGGACGCAACGCTACAGTCATACCATAATCGTACATGGAAAGGCTGTTACCGAGCACTTCCTTGAGAGCATGCAGGTTGCCGTTCCGAGCGGCCTCTACGCGACCATTAGAGGCATAGATAATACTGTATTCGGTTCTGTAAATGTTGGAGGAGTTTCCCGAGGAACAGGAGGCCAGTGTTAAAGCGATCAGTACTACAGCCACCACGGGTGACATAGCCTGCAACAATCTGGACATAAAATTCCTCCTGAAACGGTTCCCTGAAAGGCCACTGAAAAAGTCTTTCAGCAACCCGTTCTCCGGCCAAATACGGAGGATAGTCTGATTAACTTATCCATGGCAGGGGCTTACCCAAAAAAAAAGGCCGCATACGCGGCCTTCTTTTTAACCCGACGCAGAATCAGAATCCAGTGTCTTCCGCGTTGGCATTAAGACGGTTTTCATAAACCTTCACCTTGGTGGTGTCCCGCAACAGGCCCAGCACATGGCGCAAGCTGCGGCGACCTTCTGCTTCAGCAAGCTCTGCCAACGCCATAGCATGCTCTTGCTCGGAAAGCTCTCCGCCACCATCATTGACCGCATCAACCACCAACGCTACCAAATCACCATTAGCTAACCTCAGCACCTGAGGTGAAACAGCCGTATGAGAAAGGCGGAAAGCAGCTCTGACCAATTCCTGAGACGGCGATGTCGCGTTACGCGTCAGCCCAGCCTCCGTACTTACCGGTGCCGCAAGTAGTGCCGCAACCACCTTCAGATCAGCCCCTGCATCAATAGACTCACGAGCACTGGAGGCCAGCTGATCCAGTTTGCTCAGTGCACGCTCACGACGGATCGCGGCAACGATATCACCCCGAACCTCACTCAAGGGGCGCAGCTCTTCTGGCTTTACCTCCGCCAGGCGCAACACAATATAACGACCATCATCAAGCTGGATAATATCGCTGTTATAGCCCTGATAACGTACCGCGTCAGAAGCCAGCACTTCACGAACCGCCGCATTCGCCAGCAGCCCGCGACCAGTACCCGGTGTCAGCCATTCCGTCTGCTCGACATCCAGCCCCAATGCTTCCGCCGGCATCTCCAAGTCAGAGTGCGCCAGGGCCAGATCCGCCAACTGATCGGTCACATCCGTAACCCGAAACTCCAATTCATTACGGCGTAGATCGGCAACAATGGCGTCACGATTCTGCTCCACCGTTGGCAATTCACGCGCCTGAACAGATACCAGGCGGACCAGATGCAAACCCGCATCAGTACGGACCGGCGCCGATACATCTCCCTCCGCCAAAGCGAACAGAGCCTGCTCCATGGACTCCGGCAAATCACCGCGGCCCACGGGCCCAAGATCACCGCCATTATTTGCCGTGGCCCGGTCATCGGATGCTTCCTTCGCCAGCTCGGCGAAATCCTCACCCATCTCCAAGCGATCACGCAAACTGCTAATCAGCTGGGTCGCCTGCTGGGTGGTGCGGTCATCGTTCACCGCCACTAGAATATGAGCCGCCCGACGACGCTCAGCCCGTGCGGCAACCTCTTCCATCGCCGCACGACGCACTGCATATTCCGCTTCAATCTGCTCGTCGGTGATATCAATTTCAGACTCGAAACGGGCAGGATCAACGGCAACATACTCCAGCTTCAAGGCTTCCGGGCGCATAAAGCTTGAGCCATTGCTCTGGTAGAACTCATTGACCTCAGCGTCGCTTACCTCCAGAGAGGCTCCCAGCTGTGCAGCACGTACCAGTGAGTAACGAATATCCCGGGTTTGCTCCGCCAGACGGCGCTGCTCAGCCACTTCCGAAGGCAGGGCAAAGTCGGTGTCTTCAAAACCCGCGCGCACCTGATTCAGCAAAAGGTCCAGCCGCAGTCCTGCGACAAAGGTGCGCTGGGTCATACCCGCGTTACGCACTAACTGCTCGAACTGCATGGCCGAGAACTGACCTTGCTGATCACGGAATTCCGGGATACTCATTACCAACAGCGCGGCCTGAT
>PGZG01000174.1 GCA_002840115.1 Gammaproteobacteria bacterium HGW-Gammaproteobacteria-14
ACAGACGGCAACCGTCGGGGCTGAACTCATCGGCGAGCAGAACCTGCCCCTTGAAAACTCCGAATTCCAGCTTGTAATCAACGAGCAGCATATTTCCCGCGGCAAACAGGGCTTTAAGGACATCGTTGGCTTTGAACGTCAGCGCCTTCATGATCTCGATCTGCTCCGGCGTTGCCCAGCCAAAGCTCGCCACATGGGATTCATTGATCATGGGGTCACCAAGTGAGTCATCTTTCAGGAACAGTTCAAAGGTTGGCGGGTTTAGCTCCTGCCCCTCTTGAACCCCCAGACGACGGCAGATACTGCCTGCACTGATATTGCGTACGACGCACTCAATAGGAATCATTTCCAACCGCTTCACCAACGACTCGTTGGCCGACAGCATCTTTTCCATATGGGTAGGAATGCCTGCCGCTTTAAGCTTTTCCATAATGAAGGCGTTAAACTGATTATTAACCGCTCCCTTGCGATCCAACTGTTCGCGCTTTTTGCCATCGAAGGCGGAGGTATCATTACGAAAATGCATGACCAGCAAATCCGGGTCGTCAGTGGTATACACGGATTTTGCCTTGCCTGCGTAGAGCTCTGCGCGCTTTTCCATCACTATTCCCCTAATTGGGAGTTCACATTCACTGCAAGGTCAGCCAGCTGAAACCCTCATCCTGAGTCGCCACGCTAACCCTGTTATGGCCGTTGGGTAATACTGCATGCACCGCTGCCAGCGCACGGGCTGGCGTATTATTCTGCTGACTGAGATGACACAGCAACAGGTACTGCAAACGATCACTATTAATTTGCGCAAGCAGTCGCGCAGCCTGGTCGTTACTCAGATGCCCCAGGCCTCCTCCGACGCGACGCTTCAGTGATACCGGATAGGGACCGTCGCGCAACAAGTCGGCATCATAGTTGCACTCAAGCAACAATGCATCGCAGTCGTCAAAATTCTCTTTTACGCTAACAGTCAAGGAACCCAGATCTGTCAGCACCCCCAGCCGACGGCGCTGATACTCAAAGACAAACTGGCAGGGCTCGCGCGCATCGTGGGGCACCGCCACTGGCATAACATTGATATCCGCAAGCGTCACCGCTTTACCCGGCTCCAACACCTCGGTTACGCAACCGTGCAAGCCATGACGCCCATCACATACCGCCGCCAACGTTCCAGCACTGGCATACACCGGTATATTGAAACGGCGCGCCAGAGCACCGACGCCACGAATATGATCACCATGCTCATGGGTAATCAATATGCCGTCGAGGTTCTCCGCGCAAACACCATGGCAAGCAAGTCTCAGCCGGGCCTCTGCCATGCTGAAGCCACAATCCACCAACAGCAAGGAGTCACCACCTCGTACCAGGGTGGCGTTACCCTTGCTGCCGCTACCAAGAGAGGCGACTTGCATGATAATCAGAGGCTGTCATAGAGACGCTGCAGAATTTGTTGCCCAGGCTCTCGATCTACCAACGCCGTACCGCGCTTATTGAGTACCGCGACCTGAACACCATTCACCGTCAGGCTAAGCTTGATCAGAGCATCCCGGTCACTCAATCCATAACGCCTGGGCACGGTAACGAAAAAAGTGCCGGTTTCGCGGCTACGATCATCAATGGTGATATCCGTGGAGGCCAGCGCCTGCCCAACATATTCCCAGGCCCAAGGGAACACCGTGTAAATCATAATAATCGGGAACCCATTACCATCACGGGTTAATACGATACGAGTATTTTCAACCGCCGGAGCCGGAGCATTGATCTCCTCTTCCGGCTCCAGAGCATCACTCCCCAGGCCTGGAGGCAGCGGCGCCTGAAAACGCACTCTGCGCTCAAAGTGAAGTCGCTGGTCGGCATCCGGCACGGTGAAGAGATCCTCCTGCCCCCGCATGGACATGCCTTCAGGAACCGTCATCGGCTTGATTTCTTTCGCCATCCGGTACTCCATGGTGCGGTCTGGTAACCAGGAGCAACCGGACAACCCCACTAGTAGCACAGCGCAAACCCTGTATTGGCGCATCAATTCAACAACCCGCATTTCTCCAAAGTAGTCGATAGCACCTGCTGCCCAGCAACGGAAAGGCCCGTCAGCGGCAGGCGGATACCCGCGTCGATCATGCCCATTTTCTGCAGTGCCCACTTCACCGGAATGGGGTTGGACTCCACAAATAAATCCCGATGCAGATCATTAATAGCCGCATCAAGCTTGCGAGCTTGCTCCGCATTACCAGCAAGAGCCGCTTCACAAATAGCAGCCATCGCCGCCGGCACCACATTCGCGGTCACAGAAATGTCCCCTTGGGCACCCATCAATATGGCGTCCACGGCAGTGGCATCATCACCGGAATAAATCATAAAGGCCTCGCCACAACGCTCGCGAATTTCACGAATACGCTCCAGGTTACCCGTGGCTTCCTTAATACCGACAATATTTGGCACCTTGCTCAACC
Source organism: Gammaproteobacteria bacterium HGW-Gammaproteobacteria-14 (assembly GCA_002840115.1). Classification (GTDB taxonomy): domain Bacteria; phylum Pseudomonadota; class Gammaproteobacteria; order Pseudomonadales; family Alcanivoracaceae; genus PGZG01. The sequence continues at coordinate 2,442 of PGZG01000174.1, forward strand.
GCTCAACGGTTTCCGGCAACATATCGCAGGCGGTACGGCCGGGGACGTTATAAAGAATCTGTGGAATATCCACCGCCTGAGCAATGGCCAGATAGTGCTGATAGAGGCCTTCTTGAGTCGGCTTGTTATAGTAGGGAGTAACCAATAAACACGCATCGGCGCCATCGCGTTTGGCATCACGGGTCAGCCGAATCGCCTCCTCCGTAGAGTTGGCTCCGGTACCGGCAATTACCGGCACTCGCCCGGCAGCGGCCGAGATAACCTCACGGATGACCAGATCATGCTCCTCAAAGCCGAGGGTGGCCGACTCACCGGTGGTGCCCACCGCAACGATCCCATGGGTACCCTGGGCCACATGCCAGTCCACCAGCTTCCTGAGCTGTTCCCAATGCACTGCGCCATCTGCATGCATGGGGGTTACCAAGGCAACAATACTGCCACGAATATTCACGTCATCCACTCCGAAACGGACGGTTTCAAACAAGCCGGCTATGGTACTTGGCCACCGGTAAGCGAACAAGGCGGCTTCATGTTAACGCCCACTGCCGCTACCATGGATCGTCTTACCACTTGTCCGGAAGCCCGACATGTCATCACTGATCGTTATTTCTGCCATCGGTTCCGACCGCCCCGGAATCGTCCATGCCCTCACCGGCGCCATACTGAGCCGTCAGGGCAACATTCTGGACTCTCGGATGACCGTGTTGGGCGGCGAGTTCGCCGTCTTGATGCTGGTATCGGCGGAGGAAGCGGCGCTGACCGCCCTGGAGCAAGATCGTCAGACTCTGGAACAGCAACTGGAGCTGACTTTGACCCTGAAACGCACCCGACAACGGCAGACCAATGCCCGCGCCCTGCCCTATCGCGCAGAGGTGGTAGCCATGGATCACCCCGGTATCGTTCATGATATCGCCAACTTCTTCAGTGACCGAGGCATCAACATCGATGATCTCCACACCGGCACCTATGCTGCCCCCCATACCGGCACCACCATGTTCAACCTTCACATTACCTTGAGCGTACCCGCCGAAGAATCCGTATCGAAACTCAGGGACAGCTTCATCGACTTTTGCGAGGCCCGCAATCTGGACGCAACCCTGCTACCCCACCGCTAAGTCGCTGGGACGCATTGGCTCAGGAATACAAACCTCGAAAGATACATTTCGCCACATTAACAACTCAAGGAGCACCCGATGTCCGCCAAAACCATCGCTGTCGGCAAGAAAGTACCCGCCTTTAGTGGCGCTGCCACGAATAACCGCACCATCAAACTAAAAGATTTTAGCGGCATGAAGCTGGTGTTATATTTTTACCCGAGAGACGCCACACCGGGATGCACCACAGAAAGTCAGGACTTCCGCGATCAGTACAAAGCCTTTCAAAAAGCCGGTACAGAGGTGATTGGTGTCTCCCAGGACAGCCTGAAAAGCCATGAAAAATTTCAAACCAAACAATCCCTGCCATTTGACTTGATCAGTGATGAAGATGGCGAGCTCTGCCGAATCTTTGATGTTCTGAAGATGAAAAACATGTACGGCAAACAGTTCGAGGGAATTGAGCGCAGCACCTTTTTGATCGATGCATCAGGCAAGCT
>PGZG01000175.1 GCA_002840115.1 Gammaproteobacteria bacterium HGW-Gammaproteobacteria-14
AGGCGCCGCAGCGGCAGCATGGTTTCAGTAACCTGAGGATCAGCCGCCACGCCAGGCAGGTGACTGGGGAGCCGGCTATAGCCATAAATCCGTGCCAGCTCCTCAATCAAGTCTTCTTCCCGCTCGATATCGAAACGCCAACTCGGCGCCAATGCTGTCCATTGGTTGCCCGCGTCATGGACGGCCAGCTCAATCCCCAGACGCGTGAGAATATCTTCGATCTGCTCCGCCGACATACTCATGCCAAGCAAACTGGCCAGTCTGTCAGCCCGCAACGGCACTTCATGGCGCAGCGGCAAATGCGCTTTATTTTCGACGCAAATGACCGCGCCAGCCTGACCACCAGCGATCTCAATAATAAGTTGGGTGGCGCGCTCCAGCGCCTGCTCCTGCAACTGTGGATCAACGCCACGCTCAAAACGGTGGGAAGAGTCCGTATGCAGGCCATGGGCGCGAGCCTTACCTGCCAAAGCCAGGGGTGCAAAAAACGCGCACTCAAGGAAAATATCGGCAGTCTCATCGCTGACCGCACTGGCCTCGCCCCCCATCACACCGGCCAGGGCCAATGGGCCACTTTGATCGGCAATCAGCAGGTCGCCTTCTTTCAGCTTGAGATCCTGCCCATCCAACAACAATAAGGATTCGCCGGACTTGGCCGGGCGCACATCAATAGGGCCATTTAATTTAGCGAGATCAAAGGCATGCAGCGGCTGACCAAGCTCAAGCAGTACATAGTTGGTCACATCCACCAATGCATCAATGGAACGCAATCCGGCACGCCGCAACTTTTCGCGCAACCACAACGGCGACTCTGCTTTGCTGTTAACCCCCTCAATAACCCGCCCCAGATAACGCGGGCACGCCGCAGGCGCGCTAACATTAACGACCATGGTTTTCGCAGACGTCGCCGCCAACGGAGTGATTTCCGGCTGACAAAAAGCAGCTCCGGTCAGCACTGAAACCTCCCGAGCGATACCTCGAATACTCAGGCAGTCCGCCCGGTTAGGGGTTAATCCGATTTCAATGCAGTGATCATCCAACGCCAACCAACGACGGAAATCTTCACCCACCGGAGCATCCGCAGGCAGCTCAAGCAAGCCATCAACAACGTCATCCAGACCCAACTCGGAGCCACCGCACAACATCCCCTGGGACTCTTCACCCCGCAGCTTGGCTTTTTTAATTTTCAAATCACCGGGCAGCTCGGCGCCAATTTTCGCAAAAGGTACGCGCAGTCCAGCACGTACATTCGCGGCACCACAAACCACCGGATAAACAGCGTCGCCCGCATTCACTTCACACAGAGTCAGTTTGTCCGCTTCCGGGTGGGGACGCGTCGTCATTACCTCAGCAATCACGACGCCACTGAAAAAAGGCGCCGCCGGTTCAACGGCATCCACTTCCAGGCCTGCCATCGTTAACTGATGGGACAGCTGCTCAGTACTGATGTCCGGGTTAACCCACTCGCGCAACCAGGCTTCATTGAAACGCATTTTTTTCTCCTGAATGTGTCGGGTGGATTAACGGAACTGTTTCAGGAAGCGCACATCGTTCTCGAAGAACTTGCGCAAATCATTAACGCCATAGCGCAGCATCGTGAGACGCTCAACGCCCATGCCGAAAGCAAAGCCCGCGTATTTTTCAGGGTCAACACCGCCATGCTCAAGCACCTTCGGATGGACCATGCCGCAACCCATCACTTCAAGCCAGCCGGTTTGCTTGCAAACACGGCAACCCTTGCCTGCACACAAAACACAGCCAATATCCACTTCCGCAGACGGCTCCGTAAACGGGAAATAGGACGGCCGGAAACGCACCGCCAAATCATCCACTTCAAAAAAGGCCCGTAAAAATGCCGCCACGGTACCGCGCAAATCCGCAAAGCTGACTTTCTCATCCACTAGCAGACCTTCCACCTGGTGAAACATCGGCGTATGGGTCAAATCGGAATCACACCGATAAACGCGACCGGGAGCAATAATACGAAACGGTGGTTTGCCCTGCTCCATCACCCGAATTTGCACCGGAGAAGTATGAGTACGCAGCAAACGACCATCGCCAAAGTAAAATGTGTCGTGCATCGCACGAGCCGGATGATGACCGGGAATATTCAGCGCTTCGAAGTTATGAAAATCATCCTCGACCTCCGGGCCTTCGGAAATGTCATAACCAAGCTGAACAAAAAAATCTTCAATTCGGCGGCGCGTACGGGTTACCGGGTGCAGCCCACCGCTATGCTCTCCTCGCCCTGGCAACGTGACATCAACACGCTCACCCGCAAGTTGCTCGGCCAAACGAGCCTGCTCAAGAGCATCGCGTCGAACAGACAGCGCCGCTTCCACCTGATCTCGAGCCTCATTGACGCGAGCACCAAACAAGGGGCGCTCTTCCGGGGACAACTGTCCAAGCCCCTTCATCAGTTGGCTGATCTCCCCTTTCTTGCCAAGGTACTGAACTCGGACCTCATCCAAGGCACGCAGATCCGCTGCCGCAGCAACTGCGGTCAGGGCGGCGGTGGTCAATGATTCAAGGTTTTCCATCTCTGGGCTCCGGAAACAAAAACGGGGGAAGAGCGCGAGCTCTTCCCCCGTAGACTGCTGTCTGCTGTGTGACGCGTCAGCGACAGATCAGGCGAGGCTCGCTTTGGCTTTTTCGGCCAAAGCGGCAAAAGCCACCCGATCACGCACCGCCAGATCAGCCAGTACTTTACGGTCGATATCAATGTTTGCCTTTTTCAGACCGCCAATAAAGCGGCTGTAGGACAGACCCGACAGACGAGCACCGGCGTTAATACGCACGATCCACAGGCGACGGAACTGACGCTTTCTCTGGCGGCGGTCGCGGTAGGCGTACTGGCCTGCCTTGATCACTGCCTGAATGGCAACACGATAGACACGGCTGCGGGCACCATAGTAACCCTTAGCCAATTTCATAATTTTCTTGTGCCGGCGACGGGCCTGCACACCACGTTTTACTCGAGCCATCTCAGATCTCCAAAAACCATATATTCAGACGTTGTGCTGCAGGCCAGGTCAGGCGTACGGCAGCATACGCTTTACCAGCGCGACATCAGAGGCGTGAACGCCCGTCATCGGCCGGAGCTGACGAATCCGCTTTTGCGACTTCTTCGTCAGAATATGGCGTTTGAATGCCTGCTTGCGCTTGAAACCCGAGGCGGTTTTGAGAAAACGCTTGGCGGCCCCGCGATTTGACTTCATTTTAGGCATGACAATATCTCTTCTTTGCCGTTTCAACTCGAGTAACCGGAAATCGGTTACTTCTTCTTACTCCCGGGAGCCAGGGTCATGATCATTTGGCGGCCTTCCATGTTCGGGCGCTGTTCTACCACGCCGTGTTCCGCCAGATCCTGCTCAATCCGTTCAAGCAGTTGCAACCCAAGCTCCTGGTGAGCCATTTCCCGACCACGGAACCTTACGGTTACCTTGGCTTTGTCCCCGTCCTCGAGAAAACGAATCAGGTTTTTCAACTTCACCTGATAGTCGCCAACGTCGGTGCCGGGGCGGAATTTAATTTCTTTAACCTGAATCTGCCGCGTTTTCTTGCGCGATTCCCGTTGTTTCTGCTTCAGTTCGAACAGGTGCTTGCCGTAATCCATGATCTTGCAAACCGGCGGCTCTGCATCCGGGGAAATTTCCACCAGATCCATTTCCTTCGCTACCGCTGCCGCAATAGCTTCTGCCAGAGGGGTAATACCCAACTGGTCGCCGTTATCGTCAATTAGCCGGACTTCCCGGGCCGTAATCTGATCATTGATTTGGGCACGCTTATCGCCACCCTTGGTTGCACGCTGCTTAATGTTCGAACCTCCGGTCTATTACTATTCTGTTCGGTACTGACCCCAAGGGCGCCCCCGAACATCCTTAATACATCAGCCGCAGCCGCCAACATCCTGATAAAAAAGAACATTAGCCACCGCAGAAAAACTCTGGTAGGCACGATTGGACTCGAACCAACGACCCCCACCATGTCAAGGTGGTGCTCTAACCAACTGAGCTACGTGCCTGAAGTGG
>PGZG01000005.1 GCA_002840115.1 Gammaproteobacteria bacterium HGW-Gammaproteobacteria-14
CCTGCCAATACCCCAGTCATAACGGACAACGCCTGATCCGCCAAGGGCTTGAGTGGCCGACCACTCAAGCCACCCTGCTCTCCGCCATGTTTCAAAGACTCAACGCCGGCGCGAGATAACGTGGTATTACCAACAATGACACCGTCCATACCGTGACGGCAAAAGGATTCCGCCATGGCCGTCAGCGCCTCTGCGTCATTATCAGGAGCTATCTTGATGAGCAAAGGGACACGACGGCCACTGTATTGATCCAGACGGGTCTGAGACTCCCTTAAGCGCTCCAGCAGCTGCTCAAGGGCATCGCCATGCTGCAAGGTCCTGAGGCCCGGTGTGTTAGGTGATGACACATTGACCACCACATAAGAGGCTGCAGCATGAACCTTCTCCAGACAGTGGAGATAGTCATCCACTGCATTCTCGACCGGAGTAGACGCATTCTTACCAATATTGATGCCCAAAACCCCGTCAAAACGGCTCGCTTCAACAGCGCGCATCAGATAATCAACGCCCTGATTATTAAAGCCCATCCGGTTAATCAAGGCCTCTGCGGGGGGTAAGCGAAACAATCGCGGCTTGGGGTTGCCTGGCTGAGGGCGAGGCGTGATTGTGCCGATCTCGATAAACCCGAAACCCAACGCTGCAAGCCCACGAATGCAGTCACCATTCTTATCCAGACCCGCAGCAAGGCCCACCGGATTGGGGAAATCAATGCCCATCACACGCACCGGCTTTGGCGGCACATTACCAGGCCATAAGCAGCCAGCACCACGACGCAGCGCCGCGAGAGTTACGTCGTGGGCCTGCTCACCGGACAGGGCAAATAATAATGGACGAGCTAGATCGTAGAGCATGGCATCCTCTCAGCAGATGCGGCGCATTATAAGGCAGTGCCGCCGTAACGCCATTCAACGGCAATCTATCAGGCAAAAAAAAGCGGTGCCGGAGCACCGCCCAAAAACACCAGAAAACTCTACTTGATACCACCGGACAGACCGGTGGTATCAAGTCTTACACCTTCACGGGCTTCAACAGGAACCGCGCCAGCGCTGGCAACAACCAAAGCGCACCAATCATGTTCCAGAGGAACATAAAGGTTAGCAGAATCCCCATATCGGCCTGGAACTTAATCGACGAGAAGCCCCAGAAAATCACACCGAGAGCCAAAGTCATACCCGTGAAAGCCACCGCTTTACCCGTAGTCTTCAGGGTTTCGCGATACGCAGACTCCAGATCCAGCCCCTGCTTGAGGTAATCCGCCAAACGACTATAGATATAGATGCCGTAATCAACACCGATACCCACACCCAAGGCAATGACTGGCAGTGTTGCCACCTTCACACCAATGCCCAGCTGCGCCATCAATGCCTGACACAAAATGGATGTGAGGCCCAAGGGGATAACAATACAGAGCACCGCACGAATGGAGCGGAAGGCAATGAGACACAGGATAATGACCACGCTATAAACCAGAATTAGCATCGGATACTGGCTTGCTGCAATAGTCTGGTTAGTGGCCGCCTCAACCCCCGCATTCCCTGATGCCAGCTTGAACTCAATGACATCCGGGTCGTTGTACTTGGCAGAGTAACTCTCCACTTCGGCTGTCACACGATCCAGAGTTTCCGCTTTATGATCGTCGAGAAAGACATACAGCGACGCCAGGCTGCAATCAAGGTTATACAAGGATGAAGGCATAAAGCGCATCGCATTGTTCAGCGCAAACTGATCACGGGAAATGGCCGCCCACTTCAGACTACCCTCATTCATATTGGCGCTGATTTGCTTGGTCACCGAAGCGATGCTGATAACATCCTGCACGCCTTCCACATTGCGCAAACGCCAGGAAAGATCATCAATACGCTCCAGTGCTGGATAGGTGTTACAACCCTCGTCCGGGGTCGCCCCCATCACCACCAGCACATCAGCACTAACGCTGTAATTACTCACCAGTACGTTCACATCATGGTTATAACGGTAACGATCGCTTGGCTTGTAACCACGTTCACACTCCTGTTCGGAGCAAGGGTCTGGCCACAACTCTGGAGCCCCCTTATCAAGGTCACCGATTTTCAGATCCTTACTCAACCAGATACCACCGGCATAACCCAATACCGCAATCACAATGGACACCGCAGCGTACTTGGGACGAGTAAAACGGACAAAAATGCCAGTAAGAACACCATCATTACCGCGCTTGGCCTTGATCTTATCCACTGCCCGGTCACTGCCTCCGATGTAGGACAGCACCATTGGCACGATAATCAGGTTGGTTAGAATAACCACCGCAACGCCAACACTGGCCGACAGCGCCAGCTCGCGAATCACTCCGACATCAATGATATACAGGGTCAAGAAGCCGATTGCATCACTCACCAATGCCACGCTACCCGGCACAACCAGCGAGGTAAGCGTACCCCGAGCAGCAGAAGTAGCATCATCACCGTTGGCGCGGAGATTCAGGAAATTATTGACAATTTGAACGCCGTGACTCACCGCAATGGCGAACACCAAAAACGGCACCAACATTGAATAAGGATCAATCGTGAAACCCAGCATGGTCACAATGCCAAGCTGCCAGATAACAGCGATGAAGGAACACACGGCCACCGCGACGGTACTGCGCAAACAGCGAGTATCAATGAGCAACAGCAATGCGGTTAGCAGCAGGGTCACAAAGAAGAACAACGCTACTTCCTGTGCCGCCGCCATGACATCGCCGATTTTCTTGGCGATACCTACAATGTGAATGCGAATGTAAGGATGTTCTTCTTCATAGCGGCTCCGGATTTCCTCCAAAGCAGCTGATAAGGCCGGTATATCCAGGTCAGCACCGTCACCAATACCATCCAGAAGCCCTGCATGGACAATACTGGAACGGAAGTCATCCGCCACCAACCTGCCCACTTGCCCAGAACGCAAGACGTTGGTTCTTAGCTGATCAAGCGACAGCTCACCACCATCGTAATCATCCGGAATAACTTCCCCGCCCTGAAAGCCCTCCTCGGTTACTTCATTCCAGCGGACATCCGGAGTCCAAAGAGAACTGATTTTTGATGGGTCAACTCCCGACAGAGCAAAGACATCATCGGTAATACCCTGGAGTGCCTGCATGTAATCATCATTGAAAATATCATCATTGCGAATATCAGCAACGATAATGCGAACATCGTTACCCAGATCCACATCATTTTGATGCTCAATGAAGTTCTGAATATACGGATGCCCTAACGGGACCATCTTTCGTACATCTGTATTAACCGACACCTTGCTGGCTTGCATCGCCAAAAAAACAGTTGCCGCCGCGAATAGAAAAAGAATCAGTGGTCGTGCAGAGAACAGACCACGGGAAACCGCTTGCGAAAATTTACCACCCATTGGACTACCCTCAGCGAATGTCTTGTTTCACGCGAATGCCAGAATCACCCACCATGACCATATCTGAACCAGCCAATGGCAGCAGCGATGACACAGACTCACGATCACGCAGGTACTGCAAGGTAACACTGTTACCACCGTCTCGACTGACCAGCACCACCCCGGCACCGCCAACAAGCACAACCGTGCCATCATCAAGCTGTACACCCTGATTGATGCCTCGGGTAACCCCTGTATTGATCTTTCTCCAGCTATCACCCTGATTACGCGTCAACCAAAGATTGCCTTGCAGACCGTAGGCAAGCACAGCCCCATCCGCTAACGGAGTGAGACCAAAAAATGAGCCCTCATAGGGAGAGTTCAATGACTGCCAGGAAAGCCCCTGATCACGAGAGCGGAACAGCAAACCTTTTTCACCAGCAGCCAACAATGTGCTCGTACCTGCAACAGCGGCAATCGCGTTCAAGTGCCAACCTTCAGCATTATTCAGGCGATCCATCACTTTTTTCCAGTGCTCGCCACCATCCTTGGTTTCCAGCATATAACCATAGCCGCCCACCGCTATCGCATGATCACGACCAAGACAAATAACATCCAATAACGGCGCCCCTGAGGTGTCCTGAGCGCCAGCCTCTAGCGCGCCACTCTCATCCTCATAATCGCCATAAAGATCATCATCAAAATCGTCATAGTCGTCGTAATCATCATAGTCATCTTCAAACTCATCCTCATCACGGCGACCAGCAGCATCTAACACATCAGCGTACTGCTCTTCCCAAGTACGACCACCGTCACGGGTGCCCAGCACCTTGGCATCATGGCCTACCGCCCAACCATGGCGAGCATCGGCAAAACAAACCGCCGTCAGCAAGACCCCAGTGGGCACCTCAGCTCGCTGCCAACTGCCACCTTCATCATCCGAATAAACGATATAACCACGATCACCAACCGCAACAACACGAGTTCCCGCGCGAGCTACATCAAGATAGGTGTTCGCCGTCAATACTGGCGATGTTGTCGGCAGCCGCTCAGAGGCCAAAACAGACCCGGCGGAGAGAAAAACGCCGACCATGGATGCAATAAGCATATTTTTCATAAACATTCCCAAGCAAAACGCTGCTGAGTTAAAGAGTATGCGCTTTATCAGAACACTTACCGTCGCACTACACCGGCAAGAACCAAATAATAAAGGGGCAGGCTTTCGCCCGCCCCTTTATTTGCTTCATCACAATAATCTCCGACTTCCGTCAGGTACCGCGACGCCGCAGGGCCGCAGGATGGAAGTAACGCTCATCCGGGGTCGGCTGACTGAAGTCCAGAATTGACGGCTCTTCATTGTCCAAGTACTGAGCGTGAAAACGACGGGCGCGCAGATCATGGAATACGTCAAGAGCAGTCCACTGGGTCGGCACTTCATAGTAATTCTTGATATACGCGATGCTGACACGCCACAAGTCACCACGGCGATCGTACTGATCCACTACTGCAATCTGCCAGGAGTCTTCATCAATATAGAAAACGCGTCGCTCATAAATATGGCGCTCGCCTTCCTTTAACTGAGCCTCAACAACCCATACCCGGTGAAGCTCCCAACGCTGATAATCTGCCTTGATATGACCTGGAATCAGCATATCGCTGTACTTGATCTTCGGGGAGTCCATTTCATAGTTGTTATACGGGATAAACATTTCTACCGGCTTGTCGTGAACAAGGCGCCAGTTATAGCGATCCGGAGAACCGTTAAACATGTCCGTATCATCCGCTGTACGAAGACCATCGGCTGCAGCAATCGGAGTATCGTAGGCCAGGTTCGGCGCACGACGAACCCGGCGCTGACCCGCGTTATAACCCCATGCCTGACGCGGCATCGCCAACTGATCCACGGTTTCATGAACCAATACAGCGCCGCCAGCAAGACGAGCCGGAGACTTCACGAAGGACAGATAGTAGAAAATCACATTATCAATATCAGCAATCGTCAGCTTGGGATCGTGCATTTTGAAATACACTTCCTGCTGCGAAGTTACCAGCGAGTAAGAACCGTTACGCTGCACCGCCACTTCCGAGGCACGACGGACAACATAGACACCCCGCCAGCGCAACACGTGATTCCAGATTGCCTGCTGGGCTTGCTCACTGTTACTACCATGGAGTATCGGGAATGGAACACCGCCAAAGGAGTTGTCTACGCCCGTCGGCTTCAATTCCGCGCGAGCTGCATTTTCCTTGGTGTTTTTATTAACCCACTCCGGTGTTGATGTGGTGCGACGACTTTGATACACGTTGAGCTTGAATGTATCCGGGTAGGTGCTCATCAGCGCCTTGACGCCTTCCGGTAACCGCTCGGCATACTGGGCCTGATTCTGATTGCTGATGGTAAAAAGAACTTTGTCGTTTTCGAAGGGATCTGGATGATGCTGCCCCGACTGCGTATAGGTTTTCGGAATATCATTGCGCGTAATGCCACCGGTCCAGGCAGGAATGCCCAGCCCGGTAGCCACATCCTTCCCATTACCCTGAATTTGGGCTCCCATCGGCGTTAGGCTTACACCCAACTTGGCAGCTTCGCTAGCCGGCACTTTCGCCTGACTACCGGCGGATACCGCAAATGCCAGTGCGGCGGCGGTACCGAGTAAACTGATTTTCTTCAGCATGGCTTATCTCCGTTGCTTTCCCGTCGGGGGAGCGTTGTTCCGCCCCCCACAGATTCTTATGTTTTTATAGTTAGAACGAATACTTCAACGCAATAGATGCGTTGTTGCGATCGCTCAGTTTATTGCTGTAGCTGTTGCCCCAGAAACTGGTGCTCTGCACACCCACCTCAAGGTTGTTCAGGTAAATGAAGTCAACGCCCAAGGTTAAGGCCTGACGATCTTCGAGGAAGTTCCCGCCAATTGGGGAATTACCCTGAACATCATGGGCGAAACGGATGCTGGGGCGCATGGTGACACCAGCAAAGGCATCATTGAACTCGCTCTGCAGCACCGCGCGATAACCCCAAGCGGTTTCGGTCAGGTAGGTTTTGTAAATATCACCAGGTGTCTGAATTTGTGCTTCCGTCAGTGAAATAGCGGCGGTGGAGTTGTAATACAGCTTATTGCCATCTTGATCACGACTATTCAGACCGCTGGTGTTATCCATACCAAGCTCCAGCAACAACAGCAGGGAGTCAGTGCCCAGCGCCGGACCAAAACTGAAGATGCTGACCAGCGATGCGGTGACGGTTTCTGCTTCATCATAGAAGTAATAGGTTTTGGAGCCATCCACAGGTGTACTCGCATCCAGACAGCTACCACCGATCTCATCACGAACGCAGTGCTTGGTAAGGTCAGATACCGTTGGCGCCGTTCCGGCCAAAGCCGCAGGAAGAGAGGCACCCGCCAAGCTGGCAATCAGGTTATCCCCCACTTCATTGATGATCGGCTGTTTCGGTCGATAAGCCACTTCTGCTGACAAAGAGATATCTCCCAAAGTCGTCGCTACAGTGAGACCAAACATATCGACATCTTCCAGATAGACCATCTGGTATTGGGTGTTGTCGATAATCTCCGGAATTGCACCAAGGCCACCACCTAACTGACTTTCGTAGTTAGTCAGCCGAGCACCAACCACTGGTAAACGGGCATGGGTGCGGGTATAGAACACACCGATTTCAGCGCCATTCAGAGCCGGGGCAAAGTAACGCCCCGCCAAACCAAACTGGCCGCTGTCTTTGGCATTTTCATCAGCCATACGATTAATCGTTACTTGAGTGGCCTCATAGTCATAGCCACTCGGGTCACTCAGAGAGCCGTATTGTGCTTCGGTATAGTTGGCAAACGTATCGCCAATCGGCAACAGGCCCAACTGCCCGAAAGCCGACGCCTGAACCAATCGGCCATCAACGATCACGTTATCTGCGCCCTTACCCGGAAATGCATCATGAGTGGAGTAGAACGTACCCACCGGGGAATCAAGCGAGTTCTTCCACTCAAACTGGTAGAAAGTTTCCAGGGTCAGATTGTCAGTAACCCCCCAGTTGAAGTAGAGGCTATCCAGCGGCAGCAGGGCTTCCTTAATCTCCGACCCTGGCAAGCGCAAGGCTGCGAGGTCAACATAGTTTGCGGAGTTAACACCACCCTGAATAAACAGAGCCTCACCCCAGCTGATGACCTGCTGGCCAAGACGCACATTCAACGGTCGGTCAAAGAAGTCCATATCGGCAAACACGTAAGCATCCAACATCCGGAACTTACGACCCGCATTACTGCGTGCCTGGTCGCTAAACCGGCTGCCCGCACCGTTGTTGGCATAGTCAGAGGCAGAAGCATATCGGTTATAAACACCACCCGGACCAAGTACGGGATCCGGTGGAGACAACGGATCAAGCAAGCCGCCATCGTGTCCACTATCCATAATCACGGAATCATAAAAAGCCGTGGCACGGGCGAAAAAGCCCCAGTTGTTACCGACATTGACCAACAGCTCCGGCGTGATCTTGTAAACCATGGATGCCAGACCAGTATCGAAGTTGTTATTGGCGTCGTTTTTGTTTAGCTGGGTCGAGTAACCCCCTGCGGCCATCGCCAGAACGTCCTCGTTGGCAGCCAACATGCGGCTCTGCCCTTGAGTGCGAAACAAAGCGCCCGCACTAAACAGAGTATCGAAACGTCCGTTAATTTCGCCGTCATTGAAGGAGAATTCCGCCGCTGTAATGCTCCCGGACAACATGCCGGCAACAGCTGCACCGGCCACTGCCGCAGCCAGCCGGGTTTTCTTAATGGGTTTCGTTGTCATTGGTAACTCCGTGATTCGCCCGATTATTAGAATTATCTTTTTTGTGTGCGCTAGCCGCTGAGCAGACCATCACTCGCGACTCTTTGTCTAATATGCCATATCCATCGGCCTAGCGCGTTGTTATCCTATTGAAATACAAAACATCGTCTCAAGCTACAGGAATCGGTGACTTGGGGGTCCAGTGCAAGGTTGTTCACAGAAAACCTCGACTCCTGTCACAACAAGCGATCGATAACTTCCCTGAGGTTCTCAGAGCTATCTCCGCGACGCAAGCGCTCCACCTGAGCGCGCATGCGCCCCTGTGATGCGGGCTCCAGACGCGGCAACACCGCCAACGCATTAGCCATTCTGGCACTAACTTGCGGGTTAAGGCTGTCCAGCTTCAAAAGAGCCTCAACATAGAGCTGATAACCGGACCCATCAACCGCATGAAAAGCCGAAGAATTTCCGTTAGCCAGGGAGCCCAGCAGCGCCCGTACCCGGTTAGGGCTGGTCCACTCGAAGCCAGGAGCATCCATTAACGCTCTCACTCGGGCCACACTTTCAGCACCTGGCACCGTGGCCTGCACAGCAAACCACTGATCCAAAACCAGAGGCTCCCCAGAGAAACGCTGGCGAAACGCCTCTAGTCCTGTTTCAGCGCCGGGCAACCGATACCACACCAACAACCGTAAAGCGCCAAGACGCTCAGTCATGTTGCTTGCGGCATTGAAACGAGACAGCAGGTCCTCAGCAATACCCTCCGCACCCGCTGCGGCCAACATTCCCAGAAGACGCTGCGCCAATGAGCGTCGGCCAATGTCCTCTGCCACCGGACGATAAGGGCCCTCAACGCGACAGCCCTGCAACACCGGTGCGATAGCACCTGTCAGCAAACGGCCCAACCCGGAGGCAAGCGCTGCTCTTGCCCGGTGAAGTGCCAATGGGTCCAGCGGCCGATATTGCTCTGCCAAGGTCATTTCCGCAGGCAACGCCAGCAATAATGCCGCTCCGGCAGGGTCCTCCTCCGCACGCTGAAGCACGCTCAGCAGCGCGGGCCGCAATACCTGCGCCTCGACATCCGCCGAACCACCCTGAATAATTCGGCGAATAGCAGCGCTATAGAGCCGCTGGGCTGCATCCCAGCGGCAAAACCCATCTTTCTCCGCCGCCAGAAGCACCATCAACTGCTCAGGCTCATAGGGATAATTCAGGACCACAGGCGCTGAAAAGCCACGTAACAACGCGGGAACCGGACGCTCTGAGACCTTAAAATCAACGGTTTGCGAAGCTTCCGTCAGAGTCACAACCTGGCTCAAGGCCCCGTCGTCCAGCGGCATAGGCTGGCCATCCGCCGTTAACAACGCCATATCCACAGGAATCATTAAGGGCTGCTTATCCGCCTGCAACGGTGTTGCCGGTGTATGCTGGGTAAAAGTCAATCGATAGCGCCCTTCGGTATATTCATCACACACCGAAATATGGGGTGTACCCGCCTGACTGTACCAGCGGCGGAACTGGGAAAGGTCGCGGCCGCTTACCGCTTCCATGCAGTCCACAAAGTCGTCGCAGGTTACCGCTTGGCCGTCAAAACGCTCGAAATAAAGATCCGTTGCCTTGCGAAAATCGGCAGCCCCGAGAAGGTTATGCTGCATCCGTACAAGCTCCGCCCCCTTTTCATAAATGGTCACGGTATAAAAGTTATCAATCTTCTGATATTCGTCCGGGCGCACCGGATGCGCCATTGGCCCGCTATCCTGAGGGAACTGAGCGGTACGTAGCATATCGACATCTTCAATGCGCTTGACCGCTGCCGAGTGCATATCGGCAGAAAACTCCTGATCCCGAAACACCGTAAAACCTTCTTTCAGGCTCAGTTGGAACCAGTCCCTGCAGGTCACCCGATTGCCGGACCAGTTGTGAAAATACTCATGGGCCACCACCGCCTCGACTCTCTGATAACCCTGATCCGTGGTGGTTTCAGGGTGGGCCAGCACGCAAGCGGTGTTAAAAATATTCAGGCCCTTGTTTTCCATCGCTCCCATATTGAAATGGCTGACGGCAACAATCATATAGATATCGAGATCATATTCCCGGCCATAGACCTGCTCATCCCAGCGCATTGAACGCTTTAATGAGTCCATGGCGAAATCAAGCTTATCGAGATCCTGATGCTCAGCATAAATCCGTAGCGCCACCGAACGACCACTCAGAGTCGTAAAGCGATCTTCAAGGCAAGCGAGATCACCAGCGACTAACGCAAAGAGATAACAAGGTTTGGCAAACGGGTCTTCCCACGTCACCCAGTGACGCCCCTCTTCTTCCCCCTGCTCAATCGGATTACCGTTCGACAACAGCAACGGATAGCGCGACTTGTCGGCCCTAACCGTAGTAGTAAAACGGCTTAACACATCCGGGCGATCAGGGAAAAAAGTAATGCGCCGAAAACCTTCAGCTTCACACTGGGTGCAGTACATGCCATTGGACACATAGAGGCCTTCCAGAGCCGTGTTCTGCCTTGGGTCAATGCGGACACTCGCCTCAAACATGAAGCTATCCGGCACCGAAAACAGTGTCAGCCGGTCAGACTCATAACGATATTGTTCTGTAGCCAATGGTTGACCATTGATGCTCAGCGACTCGATCTCCAGCATCTCGCCATCCAGCACACAGTGCTCTACAGCAACAGCCTCTGGATTACGGCGCAGCAATAAACGACTCTGCACCTGAGTGTATGCTTCATGGATATCCACATCCAATAACACGCTATCCACCAAAAATGCTGGCGGTTGATAATCAAGACGACGAATTGGTTTTGGCGACTGATTGTCACGCATCCTGCTGACCTCCATTACGCCAGTTAATCGGCTGCTCATCATGACTATCGCTTGCACAACCCGGCTTTTCGATGTACCCGGTGCGCTCCTGCTCGGGCAAATGGATTCTTTCCCAAGCAATAATTGCCTGCAAACTGGTTTGCCGCTGCTCTGCCGTCAACGCCCGACCATCGGGCCAGCGCCCAAGCTCTACCGCTCGGCGCAAACCGTCATACACATCGCGGCCCATCTGGCCAGCGATACGGGCAAAATCCTGACTCATGAAGGTTCTCCTGGACGACTACTCCAGCCTAACTTGGAACGACAGGCTTGATAAAAATCGTGCCCCGGCGGGTGCAGCAGTTTTAAACGGTGGGGTTTCTTCCTAATCGAAATCACATCATCCAGTTGCGCTCGCACACCTTCCTGGCCATCACAACTGACCAAAGGGCGAACCCGGGCGCTGCGAATCCGGATTTTCAGCTCACTGTTACCATCCACCACCAAAGGGCGGCTAGTCAGGGTGTGAGGATTTAGTGGCACTAACACCATGGCATCCAGTTTAGGGTGCATGATCGGCCCACCTCCGGATAACGCATAGGCTGTTGAACCGGTGGGTGTGGAAATAATCAGGCCATCAGAGCGCTGGCTGTACACAAAAACACCATCGATATGCAGATCAAACTCAATCATATGGACACTGTCACCGGACAGCAAAACCACGTCGTTGAGTGCCGACCCCTCACCCAATGTGGTTTTGCCGCGACGCACCTCCATATCAATTAAAAAGCGCGACTCCAGTGTGTAATCACCATCCAGCACTTGACCAACTCGAGTTTCAATATCCGAGGGCACAATATCTGTCAGAAAGCCAAGGCGACCCCGGTTAATACCAAGCACCGGTACATCATGGCGAGCCATGGCACGAGCAGCTCCTAACAAGCAGCCGTCCCCCCCCACAACGATCACCAGATCGCAGGTTTGCCCAAGCTGTTTGCGGGTTCCCGCCTGCAAACCAAACTCCGACAAGGCCTCAGACAGGGCTTGCTCAATAATAACATTACAATCCCGCCCCTGAAGGAAGTGGACCAGCTGACGCAGGGAGTAAAGCGCCTGCTCACTCTCGGTTTTAGCAATCAGGCCGATTTGACGAAACGAATCCCGTGACACTGCAGAACCTCATAGGCACGACGAAGCAGAAAGCATGAAGGGGACGGTACCCAGACGCAAGAGATTGGCAAGTGAAGGCCCCGGCAAAGCCGGGGTAAAGAAAGAGTAGAGATCAGCCCTGATCCAGCAGGTCCGAGAGCGTAACAGCATTGGCCAGCAGGCCACCATCCAGCACCCGCACATCAATGCCAGCACTATTCAGCAGAAACGCCGCCGAGGCGCTACGACGACCAGTATCACAGCAGGCAATATAAATCTTTGAAGCATCCAGTAGCCGTGCCTTGAGGCGCAGCACATTAAGCGGCATATTCAAGGCCGAGGCCAAACGGGACTGCTCAAACTCATCCGGGGTACGCACATCAAGCCAGCGAGCCCCTTTTTTCAACAACTCCCTGGCATCTGCCGCTGACAGGGTTTGAACCACCGGCTCGCGCAACAGCTCATCAAAGTCCTTCCGATTCAGCCGCATCAGCTCACCATCGGTGGTCATAATAATGGATGCGTTACGCGGCTTACCCGAAAGCAATGCATCTTCACCAAACCACTGCCCCTGCTCCAACAGAGCAACCGGCGTAGCATCCGAGGCCCCCTCAGCCTTGATAAGCACCTCACAAAGCCCTTGCTTGATGATGTAGCAACAGTCTGCATCGTCACCTTGGGTGATCACAGCCTGACCCGCCTTGAATTTTAGTGGCTTCAGGCGGCGAAAGATTTCAAGAATATTGCCCGGCGGAATTTTGTAAAACAGCTTTGACTTGAGCAGACGAATCATCCAGTGACGATCGTCCTGATAAGCAGCATTGGAATTGATATCAAGGATGACATACCCGGCAGATTGGTCCCACGCCAGAATGGCATCCAGCCCAGAGCTATCGAAACGCACGACACTAACATCAGTAACCGCCGTAGCCGTACTACGACGAGGCTGCACATGATCCAGCGGGTGCCAAGATTCGACACCCCCCGCCCCAATGCGCTGACAATTTCCGTCACCTGAGTCAAGATCCACCTCTCCTTTGAGCAGGTAAATCGTATTGTTGTCCTCATCCCCTTTGCGAAAAATTATCTCTCCCGCCGGGAAATGGACCACCTCCTGTTGATCTAACAGGCGGTCAAGGTGGTCTCCGCTCAGGGCATTAACCGGAACAAAGGTCTGCAGCAGACTTTTGTCGATGGATTCACTTCTGGCCATAACAACTCCGAGCCATTGATGCGATTTTCGCGCTGGTAAGCTGCAGGTTCTGTACCAAAACCACAGCCACATATCGAAACTGTGAACTACCTCACCAAAGGAGGTGTTAGCATCATTCGCGAAACCTTGAAAATCACTTATTGCTAGCGAAACTTCAGTACATTCTCGATCGCGGTATCCACTCTGCAATGCTGGCAACGGTTAGCATTACGATCTGACTGCCCTGGACGAAACTGCGTAGGGACATCCACTCGGATAACCCGTTTGCCACAAGGCTGGCCACTGATCTCCACCTGACAAATCGGGTTCTCGTAATGCCTTAACCAGGCCCGATAATGCTCTTCTGTGACTAGGCACTTGCGTGCCGCAAATGCTAATGGGTTTTGCATATAATCCGATATTTCATTGGCATTGATTGAGATATGGCCCGCTCCCGGATGAAAAGCGATAAAGTTTAACCCCAGGCTTTGCAACTTCTCCAGCAGCTTCTCTGCACCACTGTTTGCCATTCGAATCTGATCATGGCGTGCCTCGGCAAGCTCGGCTTTTAATGCCGATATCTGTTCATCCCGATTCAGGGTTTCCATTTCCCGGGCATGCAACTCTTCACTCAGCCGAGCGCGCTCTTCATCAAGTCGCTGCTCCAGGGCAACTTTATATTGCTCGGTTAACAACTCAATTTCGCTGCCATGCTCATGGCTGCTACTGATCTGCTCTTCGAGGCTATGATTTAATGAAACCACCTGAGCCTTCAACGAATCCGTTTGTTCACGCAGAGCACTGTTTTGGGATTTCAGGGTTTTAAATTGCATCAAGACCTTTTCCAGCTGAGTGCTGAGAATTTCTTCCTTGGTCTGATGCGCATAGCGAAGCTGGTCCACCTCCTCACTATGCTTGTTTTCCATGGTCTGCACACGCAAACGCAACTCCTTCAACGTGCGAGCCAGTCGAATACGCTCTTTATCATCCTTTACCTCCGCAGGCTGAGCACTGCGCTCTGGCTGCATAACTGGCACAGGATCCGGCTGAACCATAGGAGGCACTGGCGGCGCACTGGCAGGAACCACCGTTGCTGGAGGAAATGCTTGAGCGGCCTGTGGCGCAGCCACAGGGTTATCATCAATATAAAGACCCATTTTGCTGCCGCGCTCACGCAGGGTGTCACGAATAAAAACAAAATGATTGGATCCCGGCTTCATGGTCGGATCCCACAGTTTCTCCTGATGCCAAGCTACCGGGCACTGACTACGGCAGGACAAGCGAATAGGTCCAGCGCCCATATCAGGCCCTGGACCACCGTGCTCGGCAAGATGTCGCACAGGTACGTTCCAGGTGTGGTCCGCCATCCCGTCATCATCAAAGTCAATCAGAAACAGAACCACACCCAGAGCTTGCAAGCGCCCATTCACCAAACAGTAGGCACCCTTGATTTGCTCCCCGGCAAACTCAGGAACCCCGACCATGCCATCAAGAATGGCCTCAAAGTCTGAAAACAGCATACTTTTGACAACCCCCCGGTTGTCAAAAAACAACACAGCCTCGGAAGTGACGGCAGACGGCCCCATAGGTTGTCCTTTTATTATCATGGCTGAATACGATGACGCTCTGCGTCAATATGGTGCCGATTATAGTCAAGGTCAATGGAAACGATGTGATCTGGACGACGAAACACCGCTATCCTGAACATAAAAAAACCCCGGCCCAAAGGCCGGGGTTTCGAAGGGACATCTAACTGACTGTTAAGGAGCCTGAATAAATGGCGCCGCCAGATTGGTAGGATCGCCATCCTCATCATTCGGTGCAGAGCCCACCGCAATCTGGGCACCACCACTTAACACAAAGGATGCCACCTGAGTCTGAAGCTCTGCGGTTGCAACGTTTTCACCTGTAACCGGGGCCTCACTACCCTCTTCATTAGGGCGCAAGATCGACGCATGGTGGCCAATGGTCAAATTAACTAGTGCATTATCAGTGGTCGCATTTGCGAGGCCCGCGCCAACCTGCACAGCACTCAGCAAGTCTGCCAGAGCGGTAGTACCGGTTAACGGCGCAGAAGCTGCGCTGTTAGGCACCACCTTATCCGCCACATAGGTTTTGGTATCGCCCAAACCAGAGGCATTACCACCACCTACAATCTGCTGCAACAATACAGGCACATTCAAACCCGCCAGAGTCTCGGCAAAGCTCACCGGATCACCAGAGTCCACCGTGCTTTGAGCTGCATACAGGAAGCGCTCAAAGTTGGTCGTACCCACATTCACGCCAGCGGCCCCCAGACCGGCTGTAATGACCGGACCAAAGGTCTGGGAGTTCGCCAAAATCTGACTCAGCTGGGTGCCAGCCGCAGAAGCCGCCAGACCCTGAATCGGATTCAGCTGACTCGCCGGCAAGCCCGCCATGGCAAGCTGCGCATCATTGGCAATGGCAAGCTCGTTCACCGTAGTAAATACGGTGCCAACAATGCCGCCGAGGGAAACGCCCACAACATAGACCTTATCGGTACTGAACAGACGAGTGCCGGTATCATCATCACCATCCAGATCCAGCTGGGCGATAGCATCAAGACTGGCATTCAGGTTTAACAGATCCATAACCGCCTGGCGCATATTGTCCCGGGTATTCTGCAGGCGGGTCAGATTAATAAACTGGGAGCCCGAGGTATCCACCAGCGCATTTGGCGTATCGTAATTCATCGGCTGCGGGCCAGAGGGTCCCTGAACAATATTAAAATGGCGCTCATTGGGTGCATCAGCGCCATACAGCCCAGCAACACCAGACACGCCGACATTCAGACCAACAGCAGCACTGGACGACGGAATACCATGCATCGGCTGATCAATAGCCACCGTGGCAATACACTGGCTGCCCAAAGTATGGCCAAGCGCAGCGACAGAGGCGCGATCACTGGTAATACCGTGGACATAGATTACCACCGGATAGCCACCGGTAATCGGATTGGCAGGAGCGCCGACAAGCTGCGAACAGGTAGCACCACCACCAAAAGCCGGCGCATGATCCGGGTCTGGCAGGGTCACCTGAAGCGGCACTGACTGAATGCTCTGGCGAGCGGCGAAAGGATAGCGATAGGTCACATTGAAAGAACCGTCCACATCCGCTGGCAAATCAACACCAAGCGCTCCGGCAAGCGTCTGGTCCGGACGCCAGTTATTGCCCAGAAACGCATAATCGCTGGTTGAGGAAGGCGCGAACTGATAATACGGCAGCTTGATATAACCGGTATAAAGCGTGGCCACATCATCGGCCAGCGCTGGGCTGAAATTGCCCATATCAAAGGCAGTCATCGGGCTAACATCCAGAGCACGAGATACCGGGTGAGGCAATAGCCCACCCGCTACCAGCATGTTGACGTTAGATACAGCATCCCCTGGGCCTACTCCCTGCTCAATCTGCAAGCCTGCAATGGCAGAGCGTGCAGAAGCCATTCCTACCAAAGGTGCTAATGGATCGGTGGTAGTGAAGGTATAAGTCAGCACCAGACTTTTCTTGGCATCTGCGACGGACACGCCAGTCACCGCATTCAGGAAGCCAGCTGCCAATTGCTCCCACCCCTGTATAGCGCCACGCACTGGCAACAGATTGGCAGAAATATTGGCATCAGAACGAATCAGGTTATAGGAGCCGGATGCCGTCACTGCATCACCAACAGCATTTTCAATACCGTTGGTCATAAAGACCAGATACTTGGACTTGCTGCTCAGTGGCGCCGTTGGCAATACACGCACCACGTTATTTGTGCCGCCATCCAAACTAACTACATCAACTCGATAGGCCGAGGTCGGTGGCAGCACAAACGGATCATCAGGATCAATATTAGTCGGGTCGAGCGCATCCGCTGATCCGGTATTCAACTCCACCAGAAATACGTTCTGGTTTGCCGAACCAGGGCCAAACACAGTATCAGGGTCAACAGATCCATCGAAGCCAATATCAAAATAGGCGCTGGTAGAAAAACCGTCGAGATTATTAACTGCGCTGCGCACCGGATCAGTTGCCGGGCCTAGATCTGCAGTGCCATCCGATGTAGCGGCTGCCGCAAAAACCAGGTCGGTATTAAACGGCAAATCCTGAGCCGCCGGATTAAAACGCGGCGCAGTTCCCGGAATAAAGGACAACGCATCCGAGCGAGGCGGCGCAGCCACTTTGTCTGTGCTGGTATCACAGCCGGTAATGGCCAGTACTGACGATACCGCCAGCACAAGACCCAGTTTTTTTGCGTATGGATAGTTCATAAGTGTTGCCTCTCCCGATGAGCATTGTTATTGGCTTTTTTTGTATTCCCGGCATCACTCATGACGGCAATGGCGGGCGCTGCCGGAGGTTTAATACACCTTTACGACAGCTTGTTTGATCTGAGTCTAGCACAGGTCAATCGGGGAGAAACAATAACAATGACGGCTATTTAGAGAGATGGGAGCCAGCTATCAAATGACCAGCAGGTCAGTGAAAACCTGTCTACAAATCGGGTGAACAGATGTACCTGTTACGACCTGTCATTTTCTGCACCGCACCATCCTGCCAGCGAACCATCTGGCAAAGACGGAAGCCTGTAACGAAAAACGGCTTCAGCATTAAAGCTCGAAGCCGTCGTCTTCTTCGTTTTCATCGTCGTCGAAACTCTCCTCCAGACTTTGCAGCCAGAGGCGGTCATCGAGACGCTCATCCAGGACTTCATCCATGGCGGTCTCCTTACAGGTTGGATTTACACCAGCCCATAAAGCAACAGGCCGGTGATGCATTGCATCACCGGCCTGTGACCGTTTCATGACACCAGAGTTCAGGGGCTGGTGCTTTTATAATGGCGGAGCGGACGGGACTCGAACCCGCGACCCCCGGCGTGACAGGCCGGTATTCTAACCGACTGAACTACCGCTCCGCGCAAACTGGTGGGTGGTGACGGGATCGAACCGCCGACCCTCTGCTTGTAAGGCAGATGCTCTCCCAGCTGAGCTAACCACCCGAAGAGGCCGCCATTCTAGGGTTTTAGACCCGGCTGTCAATCGAAGATGAAGGATTTTTTTAGGCAGGCGAGCTGTTTGCTCATAAATCCAGCGGCGGACCCGCCAGAGCATGGCCGGTTTGGCAACAACAGGACTTCGACGGTCTTACTGGGGAGGCGTCTGCGATGACAGCGGCTCTTGTTGCTCAACCGCCTGACGAGCCGCTTCAAGGGTTGAGAATCGGGCCATTTCCTCACCGTCAGGCCGACAAACCAGCCAAGCGGTCACTTCCAGGGCGAGGGTCTGCCGATTAATCTCGCCTTCTTCAAGGATAGAAAAACCTTGAGATCCCCAAGCTATGCGATTGCCAATCATGCGTCCTCGGTCCGCTCACCAATTACCCGCTCAAGGATGATATCGGCTAACTGATCAATGGTCAGGTTGCCATGGGCATCAAACCAGTTGCTGCTCCAGCTGGTCATCCCGGTAATCAGGCGGCGGATAATAAAGGCGTCACCTCGCAGGCGGCCATGACTACGCAAGCCCTCCAGAGTATCCATCCACAGCTGCTCATAAATCGCTCGCAACGCTAGCGTATCCTTTTGGTGCTCCGGGGTCAGGCAGCGCCATTCATAGACCAGCACGCTCATTGCCTCCCGGGTATCACCAATAATGGCCTGCAACTCAGCGCGGATCAGCCCGCGCAAACGCTGCACCGGATCATGGGTGCCGGCAATGGCCTGACGTAGCCGTTCGGTATTAAAACGGATCACCTCCCCCATCACCGCGTACAAAATGTCTTCTTTGGTGGGGAAATGATGGAACAGACTGCCGCTCTGAATGCCTACTTCCCGAGCAATATCCCGAACCGTTGTTCGGTCAAAGCCCTGCTCACGGAACAGCCGGGCCGCCGCACTGAGTAGCTTGCCCCGTGGCGAGTCATCCATACCGTTAACAATCTGTTGTGACTGCCCCATACCCTGCTCTCCTGGTCGACGGGCGTCATTATGGTGGCCCGTTCTGACTAATCAAGTGGCCGCGAAAGACCTCTTCGTCTTACTGTCCTTAAAAACTCCTGCAACCTGAAAACCAAACCGACTTTACAAACCAAGCGCTTGCTTGGTAGCGTACCTGTCGTAGACTAGTCCCACCCGGAAACAGGGGCAAGTCCCTTGATGCTTTGACTGGAG
Source organism: Gammaproteobacteria bacterium HGW-Gammaproteobacteria-14 (assembly GCA_002840115.1). Lineage (GTDB taxonomy): Bacteria > Pseudomonadota > Gammaproteobacteria > Pseudomonadales > Alcanivoracaceae > PGZG01. Next base: position 19,457 of record PGZG01000005.1, read on the forward strand.
GATCCATGACCTCGCCAATCCGTATCGGCTGTGCCGCCGGCTTTTGGGGCGACACCAACACCGCCGCTTTCCAGCTGGTCCGTCAGGCCAACATTGACTATCTGGTGTTTGATTATCTCGCCGAGGTCACCTTATCGATTATGGCCGGCGCCCGGATGAAGAACCCGGAACAGGGCTACGCCCATGATTTTGTTACTCAGGTCATGGCCCCCCTGGCGAAGGAAATCAAAGATAAAGGCATCAAGGTCATCAGCAACGCTGGCGGCGTTAACCCTCAGGCCTGTCGCAAGGCACTGGAGGAAGTGTTTGCGGCCGCCGGCGTCGACATGAAAATTGCTCTGGTAGAAGGCGATGACCTGAATCTGCGCCGCAATGACTTTGCTGACGTGACGGAAATGGATACCGGTGCGCCGCTACCACCGTTCACCGTAACCATGAATGCCTACCTCGGCGCCGAACCCATTCGGGCGGCTCTTGCTGCCGGTGCAGACATCGTGCTGACCGGGCGCATTGCAGATTCGGCGCTGGTGCTTGGCCCGCTGCTGCATGAGTTCAACTGGTCCCTTGACGACTATGACAAACTGGCCCAAGGCTCCCTTGCTGGCCATGTGATTGAGTGCGGCGCCCAATGTACCGGTGGAAATTTCACGGATTGGCGGGAGGTGCCCGACTACCACAACATGGGCTTTCCCATTGCCGAGTGCCATGAAGATGGCAGCTTTATTGTCAGCAAGCCGGAAAATACTGGCGGACTGGTGAGCTGTGCCACCGTTGGCGAACAGATCGTGTATGAAATTGGCGATCCACGGGCTTACCTGCTTCCCGATGTGGTGTGTGATTTCACTCAAGTCACTCTGGAACAGGTTGGCGAGCACCGCGTCAAGGTAAGCGGCGCCAGAGGCTTGCCTCCCACGGCCCATTACAAGGTCTCCGCCCCCTCCCCCGATGGCCATCGCATTACCGCCTCTTTTATGATCGGTGGTATTGATGCGGCCGAAAAAGGGCAGCGTGTTGCTGACAGCATCCTGAAAAAAGTCAGTGGCATTTTTACCACCATGGGGCTGGAGGGTTTCCGTGATACCTCCGTTGAACTGCTCGGCACCGAAGCAACCTATGGTGCGCAAGGCCAACGTCGGGACAGCCGCGAGGTGGTGGTCAAAATTGCCACCATGCACAACAACAAGAAAGCGCTGGATATCTTCGCCCGTGAAATTGCTCAAGCCGCCACTGGCATGGCTCCCGGCCTAACCGGCATTGTCGGCGGACGACCGAAGTCCTTTCCGCGAATCCGTCTTTTTTCCACGCTGGTACCGAAATCCTCCGTGCAGGCCAGTGTGGATATTGGCGGCGCAAAAAACATCATTGAACAACCCGCAGGACAGCCACTGGACATCGCGAGTCTGGCAACCCACCAGGGCGAATCAACCAGTGGCAACATTGCCGTACCACTGATCAAGCTGGCCTGGGCACGCAGTGGTGACAAGGGCAACCATGCCAATATTGGTGTTATTGCTCGCCATCCGAACTACCTGCCATTCCTGCGGGCAGCGCTGACGGAAAGTGCCGTGGCGGACTACATGAAGCATGTGCTTGATCCGCAACATGGCAAGGTGTCTCGCTGGGAGCTTCCCGGCTTCAACGCCATGAATTTCCTGCTCAGAAACGCGCTAGGTGGCGGTGGTATTGCTTCGCTGCGCATCGACCCTCAGGGCAAAGCCTTTGCCCAGCAGCTACTCGACTTTCCTGTTCCGGTTTCCGCCGAAATCGCCAAAGAGGTTAATGCATAATGAGTTACCGTTCCGTATTTCGCCCTGACCTGTTTGCCGGCCGCAATATTATCGTCACCGGCGGCGGCAGCGGCATCGGTCGCTGCACTGCTCACGAACTCGCCGCCCTCGGTGCTCAGGTGATCCTGATCGGCCGCAAAGACGACAAGCTGAAAAAAGTGCAGGCAGAAATTCAGGAAGACGGTGGCAAAGCCATCTGGTTTACCTGTGATATCCGCGAAGAAGACAGCGTAAAAAGCACTGTAGCCGAAGCCTTCAGGGCAGTCGGCGAAATTCATGGTCTGGTCAATAATGCCGGCGGCCAATTTCCGTCGCCGCTTGCCTTTATTTCGCAAAAAGGCTGGGAAACCGTCGTCCGCACCAACCTTACCGGGGGCTTCCTGATGGCCCGCGAAGTCTTTATGCAGGGCATGAATAAAACCGGTGGCAGCATCGTCAACATCGTTGCTGACATGTGGGGCGGCATGCCGGGCATGGGACATTCCGGTGCAGCCCGCGCGGGAATGGTTAATTTCACCCAAACGGCCGCATTTGAGTGGGGCTGTGCGGGAGTTCGCGTTAACGCCGTTGCACCCGGCTGGATTGCTTCCAGCGGCATGGACACCTACCCGGAGAGCTTCAAAAGCACGATTAAAACCCTGCGCGCCGCAGTACCACTAAAACGCATGGGCGAAGAAGCGGAAGTATCCGGTGCGATTGCTTTTTTACTATCTGATGCTGCCGCCTTTATCAGTGGCGATACGCTGCGCATCGATGGTGCAGCCAGCCAGGGCAATATCGCTATCTTCCCACTACCCGACCATAACAACAGCAAGCCGTTCGACGGCTTCCATCGGGCAGTCACGCCCGACCTGTTTAAGGACAACTGATATGCCGGTGATTGAAACCAGCCTTGATGTTCACAGCGACGAGTTTCAGCAAAACCGCGACGCCATGCTAAAAGCCGTGGATGAGTTTCGCGCTGTCGAGAAAAAAGTCGTCGACAAGGCAGAAAGCCAAAGACCGAAATTTGAAAAGCGGGGTCAGCTGCTACCTTTGGAGCGGGTAACTCGCTTGCTGGACCCAGGCTCGCCATACCTGAGCCTGATGAATCTTGCAGGCTATATGATGCATGATGATAAAGATGGCACCGAAGCCGGCGGCGGCTCGATTGCCGGGATCGGTTATGTCAGCGGCGTTCGCTGTCTGGTAGCCGCATCTAATTCAGCCATCAAGGGAGGTACGATTTCTCCTGCTGGCCTGCATAAATCATTACGACTGCAAGCCATCGCTCGGGAAAACAAACTGCCCATCGTGTCACTTTCAGAGTCCGGCGGCGCCAATCTGAACTATGCCGCTGAGATTTTTGTAGAAGGAGCGCGCACTTTTGCCAATCAGGCACGGCTGTCAGCTCAAGGCATACCACAAATCACGGTAGTGCATGGAAATGCCACCGCTGGTGGCGCCTATCAGCCTGGTCTGTCTGATTACTGCATTATGGTACGCAACCGCGCCAAGATGTTTCTCGCAGGCCCTCCGCTGCTTAAAGCGGCCACCGGAGAGATTGCCACTGACGAAGAGCTAGGTGGTGCAGAGATGCATGCCACTGTGGCAGGCACCGCTGAGTACATCGCCGAAAATGACGCCGACGGCATTCGCATGGCTCGGGAACTGGTGGCCAATATTCCCTGGAACGAGAGACTCCCGCACCGCGAAGAAATGCTCTGGCAGTCACCCCGCTATGATGAGAACGAGTTATTAGGCGTTGTTCCTGCGGATACCAAAAAACCCTATGACGTGCGCGAAGTTATCGCTCGCATTGCCGATAACTCCGAATTCCTTGATTTTAAAAACGACTGGGATGCCGCCACGGTTTGCGGCTGGGTAAAAGTCGAAGGCAAGGCGGTTGGCATTATTAGCAATAACGGGCCTATCACGGCCCGCGGCGCAGCCAAGGCGGCTCAATTTATTCAGCTCTGCGATCAAAGCAACCGGCCTTTGCTGTTTCTTCACAACACAACCGGTTTTCTGGTAGGCACCGATGCCGAGCAGAATGGCATTATCAAGCATGGATCAAAAATGATTCAGGCTGTCGCCAATGCCCGCGTGCCGAAAATTTCCATTCTGATTGGCGGCTCCTATGGCGCAGGCAACTACGCCATGTGCGGTCGCGGCCTGGACCCCCGCTTTATCTTTGCATGGCCCAATAGCCGGGTTGCAGTGATGGGCGGGCAACAGGCCGGCATGGTGCTGAGAATTGTTGCCGATGCCAAGCAGCGGTCCATGGGCATTGAG
>PGZG01000176.1 GCA_002840115.1 Gammaproteobacteria bacterium HGW-Gammaproteobacteria-14
CTGACCTGATGCATCTGGCGGAGGCCGCTGAGGGGCAGATCTATTTATGGGGAAGCCCCGGTAGTGGCCGAACTCACTTACTGGAAGCCTGTGTTCACCACCGGCCAGGCGAGTCCTGTTTTCTGTCGGCGGCGGAGCTGGTATCTCTGGATCCTGAGATGCTTCAGGGGTTGGAGCAGTACCGGTTAGTGGTGATTGATGATGTCGATCTCTTCAAGAGAGCAGCGCCATGGGAGGAAGCACTATTTCACCTTTATAACCGCTTGCGGGCTGCCGGGGGGGCTGTGGTATACAGTGCAGCTACTCCTCCTGGGGAGGCTGGCTTCCTGCTTGCGGATCTGTCTTCACGGTTGGCCGCAGGCCCAGTATACCGGCTTCAGGCACTGGATGATGAGGGGCTGATAGCCTTGTTGCAGGGGCGATCCAAAGCATTAGGTCTGGAAATGCCGTTGGATGTGGCTCGCTATCTGTTGACGAGAAGCCCGAGAACACCGGCCGCCTTACTTGAGGCGCTGGATCGGCTGGATCAGCAAGCTATGGTGCTACAGCGCAGGTTGACGATTCCGTTTGTCCGGTCCCTGACCGGCGGGGCTTGAGCCCTTACAAAACTATAACAGCCGTACTCCAAGGGCGTGGCTAGAATCGGATAACTCTATGTCCCGTAAGACGTTAGAGGTCCCGTAAGACCTTAGGGGCGTGCGTCTACAATAACAATCAGAACAGGCCGGTACCGGCCGGAGTGAAAGCATGTTCCACCGTAGTTCTGCTCGTTTTGCCACTGGTATCCTGTTGGCTGTGTCAGCCGTGGCGTCTGCCACCAACTACGACATCAGTACTCGAGAGGATGTTGTCAGACAGGACGGCTTTTGCTCGATCCGTGAGGCCATGACGGCCATTAACACGCAGCGGGGCGTAATCGGCAACCGATTCTCGGATGAACTCGGCGTTGACCTGAGTTTTACTTCTGGTGATGTCACGTTTAGTAAGTCAATCCGTAATGAAACCAGCAACAGTCGGCTTGTTGTTGCGGGGGCGCAACTGACGGCAAAGCGTGGCGATATTCTTGAATACACAATTACGGTAGAAGCCAAAGAGGATGGTGGTGATGCAGAAGGTGTGCGCCTTGCCTATCGTTTTCCTGAGGAGATTTTTGGTCGCTATCGGGGGCATTCATCTGTTTATGTAGCAGGCTCAACGACGCTGGATGGTGAGCCGGTAAGCGACAAGTCAGGAGGTCGCTTCCCCCTTTCCGGTGATGGCATACGACTACAGTCACCTCGCACCGAAGATGATAACCCTGACGCCAGTATCAGCGGCCGTATCAAGGAAGGTGAGTCTGTTGAGGTAATGTTCCAGATCGAAGTAGCCCGCGGCGAGAATGAAGTATTTTCCGAAGACCTTCCCGAACCTGCAAGGGAGGCAGACCGGGAGTACCTCGTGATGGCCGAGTGTCCGGCCGGCTCCGGCTCTAATACGATTGCACTGAAATCTGTGCCGGTATTGAAAGATAATGGTGATAAAAATGGTCAGGCGGCTATTCGTTATGAGCTGACAGAGGGAGAGCTGCAAGTCGGTGGCGGTGTTAACCGCGAAGGTAACGGGGTCGCTGCATCGGTCACCTTTGTTGCTCAAAAAGATACGGCTTTTGATACCCGTGAAAAGAAAAATCCCATTATTGTAGCAGCGGAGTCCAGCAGAATATTCAGCGTGGTCGCTAGTGCCACCTTGGAGTTGTCGGGGATTACCCTGAGAGGCGGCGACCCCGGTTTTAATTCAGAAGATGGCGGGTTGATCCACTCGGCTGGTATTGTTGAGCTGAAGGCTGGGACCTTGCTTACCGGTGGCCGCGCTCGACATGGAGGCGCAATTTATATTGAAGGCAATCGTCGGCTTATTATTGAAGAGTCTCGTCTGGAGAAAAACAGAGCGTCACTTAATGGCGGCGCTATTGCCAGTGATCCTGGTTTTTCCGGTGATATTGGCGCCTTCCAGTTCCACTTTGTAGAGAATCGGGCAGACGGTGATGGTGGTGCCATTTTTCTTGATGGAGTCAACCCTGAGGCTCAGTTAGTAAATGGTACTTTTTATGGCAATAGTGCCGTGGATGGTTCTGCTGTAAGAGTCGCGGCGGAGTCCCGTACCACAAGCTTTAACAATCTTACTGTTGCCGGGAATGATGGGGGGGCAGCGTTATCCTATTATGCGCCGGCAAACTTCTCTCCTTCTCCTAGCCGACCAAAGGCGGACTATATCCTCAACAGTGCGGTAGTCGGTAATGCTGGTGGTGACTGTGGCGCAAGCCCGTTGAATGATGCCTTGGTTGAATATGTGGCTAGTGGTGGTTCGTGCGTACCTTTGAACCTTGCGGATTTCCTTGAACTTCCCGGTAATGACTCTACTAATGCTGACTTCTCTGTGTTAGTGGGCGCTGAAGGCGTGTGCCCAGTGCTTGCAGGGGCGGTCTGTGAGCCTCTGGTATTCGATAATAAGTTGGTGGGCTTTCTTCCGAATGTGAATGCGGATACGCCGACACTGGTGGATGCTGCGAGCCCTGAAGATGCTGTCGATTTGTTCAAAGTGTGTGCAAACAATGATCAGCGGGGTTTGGATCGCGAACCTCGCTGTGATATGGGCGCGATTGAATTGCAAATAGCGGCCGGGACCAATGACGAATTTATTGTGGTTCAGGGTGTGCGAACAGAGGTCGATGTATTGGCTAATGATTTGGGTGACTTGACAGTGGACTGCAATGCAGCGGGTGTTGATCCTGTGTCATGCATTACCTTTGTAGTGTTGCCTACTCGTGGAATTGTTGAGGTGGATGTATCGGATGATGGTTATCCAATGGTGTTCTATACCTCAGATGCTTTGTTTCACGGGGTTGACCAGTTCCGTTATGTTCTCGACCGCAATGCGGTGAATGGAATTACCTATGCAGGAGCAAACCCGTCGGCTAACGTTAATATGGTAGTGGAGCCTGACTCGGGTATGACGAAAAAGGAAAATATCAAAACCCTGTCAGGAAGTGTCGGGTTCCTTATGGTCTTTATATTCAGTGTCTTGGGGTTTCTCAGGAAATCCTCCGTTCGTTTGTTGCAGCTTTCCGCACTGCTGCTTGTCGGTAGTGTTGTGCATGCAGATATTGTTGTTAACACGCTTAAGGATACCATTGAAGTTGATGGCAAATGCTCGTTAAGAGAGGCATTGCTTGCCAGTATTGACCGCTCGCCTTTTTTTGTACCAGATTGCGCACCGGGCGCAACAGGCCGAGATTTGATTCTTATCGAGGTGCCTGGGGTGATTCGCCTTAATGGGCCTTTGGAGGTTGCCAATTCAGCGGTTGATATTGAGGGTTTGGGACCGGGGGTGACGACGTTGCGTCCGGCCAGCGGAGGTGAGTTCCGGGTTATTCAGGCGACATCAAGCTTGACCCTGCGGAATTTGACCATTGCCGGTGGGCGTTCCGAGGGCAATGGTGCGGGTATTTTTACCAGTGCGGCTCTGAGACTGGAAGGCGTGGAGCTACGCAATAACCGCTCTCAAGCAAGTGGTGGGGCTGTTTATCTTAACTATAACTCGGACCAGCGCAGAACATTCAGTATTCTCAGGTCTTACTTTCACAATAATAGAGCGGGAAATAACGGTGGAGCCCTTTCAATGGTGGGGCAAAATCAACAGCACACTATTGTGATCGATTCGTCGACCTTTGAGGCCAATGAGGCTGTCTCCGGAGAAGGTGGTGCGTTAGATGTAAACCTGCCAAGGGGGGGCAGTTTCCGCGTACTCAATAGTACATTTACGGGCAATCAATCCGCTCAGGGTGGCGTGGCAATTGATACCTCCGATGTGTCCGTCGGCGTTAACGTTGACGTGATGAATAGTACCTTTATTGATAATGACCCGGTTCCGGCGGGGCTTGGCCGCGGTGCAATCGATGTTGCTGACTCCGAGGCTCAGTTTACGCTATCCCATTCTATCTATGTGGATTCCGGTGATTGTTCCACCGGTGCCGAACAAGT
>PGZG01000177.1 GCA_002840115.1 Gammaproteobacteria bacterium HGW-Gammaproteobacteria-14
TGATTGTTGTCGAGGTGGTACAGGAATGCACCGCCCAGTGAGCCGGACTCGGTCAGCGGCCAGCCGGCGCTGTGCATGACCAGACCTTCGCGGTGTTTGGCGGGGTCAATCTCCCACAGCTCTTTAATGCCGATGCCGTAATGCTGTGGATCAACGCCATCACGCAGGTTGTATTTTTCCATCAACTGCTTGCCGAGGTGGCCACGGCAGCCTTCGGAGAAAATGGTGTATTTGGCATGAAGCTCCATGCCGGGGGTGTAGCTGTCTTTCTGCTCGCCGTTATGACCGATGCCGAAGTCGCCGGTGGCGATGCCTTTTACCGAGCCGTCTTCGTTAAACAGCACTTCACTGGCAGCAAAGCCGGGGAAAATTTCCACGCCCAGACCTTCAGCCTGTTCGGCCAGCCAGCGGCACAGGTTGCCGAGGGAGATAATGTAGTTGCCTTCGTTGTGCATGGTTTTCGGCACAAACAGGCCCGGCACCTTGATGCCTTTTTCATTGTTGGTCAGGTAGAAGATTTCGTCTTCCTTCACCTCGACATTGACCGGCGCACCCAGCTCTTTCCAGTTGGGGAACAGTTCATTGAGAGCGCGGGGCTCCAGTACCGCACCGGAGAGAATATGGGCGCCGACCTCGGAGCCTTTCTCTACCACCACCACGCTGATTTCCTGGCCGGTTTCCTGGGCGATCTGGGCTAAACGGCAGGCAGTAGCGAGCCCGGAGGGGCCAGCACCAACGATGACAACATCCACTTCCATCGCTTCGCGTTCCATAGCGTGCTCCTTCAGTCGGTTAGGGCGCATGGGCGCCAAGGTTGGAAAGGCGCGCAGTATAGCCATGGGGCAGGGCAGTGGCCACTTTGCGCGTGGGTTTACCTGATGTCATTTCGGTCAATGGCTGGATTTATCAGGTAATTTCAAACGATCGTTTGGATTATCCCCGTCGAACTGGTTGATTTTCAAGGGAAACGGCTGACCGGAGCGTCATTGATGTGTGGGGGGCGTGAATTCTATTTGCAGCAAAATCATACGCTTGGCGCTTTTCGGCCTATTGACCTTGGCAAGGTCAGCGGTCAACATACCGCGTCTTTCGTGGGGGGTGCCCCGCCACCCCCTGTCCCGACCATTCCAACGGAACAAACCCGAGGCTTCTATGAAGGTTCTTGTACCGATCAAGCGCGTCGTTGATTACAACGTCAAAGTGCGCGTTAAGGCTGACAACACGGGCGTCGATCTCGCCAATGTGAAAATGGCCATGAACCCGTTCTGCGAAATCGCCGTCGAAGAGGCCGTGCGCCTGAAAGAAAAAGGCGTCGTGACCGAGATTATCGCTGTGACCGTCGGCTCCAAGGCTGCTCAGGAGCAGCTGCGTACTGCCATGGCGCTGGGCGCAGACCGCTCGATTCTGATCGAAACCGAAGAAGATGCGCAGCCCCTGGCAATTGCCAAGGCACTCAAGGCGATTGTTGAGAAAGAACAGCCGCAGCTGGTGATTCTTGGCAAGCAGGCCATCGATGGCGATAACAGCCAGACTGGCCAGATGCTGGCCGCGTTGACCGGCATGGCGCAGGGCACATTTGCCTCGGAAGTGGTTGTTGAAGGCGACAAGGTTAAAGTGACCCGTGAAGTTGACGGCGGTTTCCAAACCGTTGAGCTCAAGCTGCCGGCGGTTGTTACCACCGATTTGCGTTTGAACGAGCCGCGCTATGCATCACTGCCGAACATCATGAAAGCCAAGAAGAAGCCGCTGGACACCGTGTCCGGGGCGGATCTGGGCGTTGATTTCGCACCGCGCACCAAGACCCTGAAAGTAGAAGCACCGGCAGCTCGTTCTGCTGGTATCAAGGTGGCTTCCGTCGAGGAGCTGGTCAGCAAACTCAAAAACGAAGCGAAGGTGATCTGACATGGGCATCCTCGTCTACGCAGAACATGACAACAGCACCATCAAGGGTGCAACCCTGAATGTGGTAACCGCCGCTGCCAAAATTGGTGGTGACATTACCGTTCTGGTTGCAGGAAAAGGCTGTGGCGCTGCTGCTGAAGCCGCCGCCAAAATCGCTGGCGTTAGCAAGGTACTGGTTGCTGACAACGACGCATACGGCCACCAGTTGGCTGAAAACGTTGCAGACCTAGTTGCCGAACTGGGCAAGGGCTACAGCCATATCCTGATTCCGGCCACCACCACCGGTAAAAACTTTGCGCCGCGCGTTGCCGCATTGCTGGATGCCGAACAGATTTCCGAAATCATCACGGTGGAATCTGCTGACACCTTCAAGCGTCCAATCTATGCCGGTAACGCCATCGCTACCGTGCAGAGCAGCGACAGCGTGAAAGTGATCACCGTGCGCGCCACCGGCTTTGATGCCGCTGCCGCAGAAGGCGGTTCCGCTTCTGTGGAAGCCGTTGATGTTGCCAAAGATGCTGGCGTTTCCAGCTTTGTCAGCGAAGAGCTGGCCAAGTCGGATCGTCCGGAGCTGACCGCTGCCAAGGTCGTGATTTCTGGTGGTCGCGGCATGCAGAATGGCGACAACTTTGAAATGCTGTACAAGGTTGCCGACAAGCTGGGCGCCGCTGTTGGTGCATCCCGCGCTGCCGTCGATGCCGGTTTTGTACCGAACGACATGCAGGTCGGTCAGACCGGTAAGATTGTTGCTCCGCAGCTGTACATCGCCATTGGCATCTCCGGCGCGATTCAGCATTTGGCGGGTATGAAAGACTCGAAAGTGATTGTTGCCATCAACAAGGACGAAGAAGCGCCGATTTTCCAGGTGGCTGATTACGGTCTTGTGGCTGATCTGTTTGACGCAGTACCGGAGCTGGAAAAACAGATCTGATCTGTTTTTTCGCTTCAACAAAAAGCCCGGCCTTCGTGCCGGGCTTTTTGTTTTTCAGAACACCCCCTGACTTTCGCTGGCAACTGTCTCGCTGAGGCGTGAACGTCACCATAATCCGGAGGGTGACTCAGCGTAGCGGGCACCCCGGAGGATTATGGTGACGTTCATGCCTCAGCAGGGGGTGACGCTGGGGGGTTGGGTGTGGCTGGCTCACAGGGGTTCTAATCGCAACAAGGCGCCGTTGGGTGCATCCGTGAGCAGGTAGATCAAACCGTCCGGCCCAACCCGTACATCCCGGAACCGCGCCACTCCTTCCAGCAGCTTTTCTTCTTCCACTTCATTCACGCCATCAAACCGTACCCGTGCCACATGCTGTCCGGCCAGCGCACCGACAAACAGGTCTCCCTGCCATTGTGGAAAGATTTCTCCCTGATAAAACGCCATACCCGAAGGTGCAATGGAAGGAGTCCAATGCTTTAGCGGCGGCTCCATGCCTTCCTTTTCCGGCGTGCCGATTTTCGGGCCGTAATATTCGCGGCCATGGGTTACTTCCGGCCAGCCATAATTCAGTCCCGGTTGAATCAGGTTAATTTCGTCACCACCTCGGGGGCCATGCTCATGGGACCAGATAGCGCCGGTTTCCGGGTGCAGCGCGATGCCCTGTGGATTGCGATGGCCATAGCTCCAGATGGCATCATCCATGGTCGCGTTCCCGATAAACGGATTGTTATCGGGAATGCTGCCGTCATCCCGAAGACGTAAAATAGCGCCGACATGATCCTTGCCATTTTGTGAGCGATAGCGGTCGCCACGGTCACCGATGGTCAAAAACAAATAACCATCACGATCAAACAAAATACGCCCGCCAAAATGTTGCCCTGCGGAGCTACAAGCGTTACTGACAATGATGGGAGTAAAGTCTTGCAGCGCGCCATCCTGATAAATGCCTCGGCCAACTGCTGTGGCTTTTCCGCCAGCCTCGCAGGCGGCGGCATAACTCAGATAGATCAGTCGGTTATTACTGAAATCCGGATGGGCGGCGATGTCCAGCAGGCCTCCCTGACCGTCAACGACCACAGTTGGCGTTCCGCTAACGGGGGATTCCTGCAGCACACCATTAATCCAACGCCGTAATGCTCCGGACCGTTCGGTGATCAGGATTTCATTATTTGGCAAGAAC
>PGZG01000178.1 GCA_002840115.1 Gammaproteobacteria bacterium HGW-Gammaproteobacteria-14
TCGGCGGCCTCAGAGTGCCTGCCCCGCCACCGCCACCGAGTACCGCCCGGAACTGGTCTGCGGCCAAACCAGCGCCGCCCAGACCACCTTGCGGACGCTTTTCACCGTCCATGCCAGAAGAGCCGGGCGCACCGCCGCCGCCGCCGCCACCACCCGCAGGCCGGGCACTATGATCATTAAGGCTGCCATCCAGACTATTGGCTCCACCCCCGGCATTAGCGGGAGCGCCTCTCGCCATACTGCCACCCGGATAACCGTCACTCACCATCAAGGCATCTGCGTCAGGGCGCGTATCCCGTCGACGATCACGGTCTATCAGCCAGCGTGGCGTACCCGCCAACCCCTCACCCTTGCTTGCATGATCCCCGTAGGCCGCCGCCAGCTCAGCGATACCCGGAGCGCGATAGTAATAATCACTGGCGGCCCCGACAGCACCTGCCAGCGGCAACGCCGCCGCGCCGCGAAACCCGCTAGCAGCCACATTGATACGATGACCATTCAGGTTAAGCCGCCGTCGTACATCCAATGCCACCACGCCCCCGGTTGCGCCGTCCCATGGCAATGTCTCAATATCACCGGTCAGAGTCAGGTTTTCATACTGCGGCACCAACACCAGCTGCCAACGATGGCGGCCCTGATCGCTGCTCTTGCTTGGCTCACGACTAAGATAGCCATAACGGATCCCACCATTATCGCCAGCACCCCGAACCCTCAATCTTCTGGGCTGAACTTCCTCGATGCGGACAAACTCGAATTGTCCGGCCTGCAAATGCAGCCAGCCACGACCCGCATCTTCCTGCTCAGAATCTTGCCCGGCACCATAGCGCCCCGTGTTATCGAGATAAATATCAGCGCCCTGCATCTGAATCAGCAAAGCCACAGAGCCGGGAAGCACCTCGCCATGGCCACGCTGTTCCGTCCCCAGTGGCAGCCAGCGACTGCCAGGCGGCAGCACACTCTCATCCGGAGACGATAGCCAACGATTGAGCAGACCGCTCACTTGCTGATCACCATCTCGGCCGGGGAAACCACACAAGGCTGCCGCCTGCGCCGCTGACACCAACAGCCAGAGCGTGAGTATCAGCAAACCCCGGCTCACAGTGGTGGCCCCTCATTACGACGGAACCAACCGGCAATACTCAAGCGTTCGGCATGGGAAGGCAGCACTTCATGGGGAATCAGTTCAGACAGGAAACACACCAACGTACCCGCACGTGGAGCCACATCCATCAGCGGTGTTACCGCATCCCGCTGCGGCCAAATACGCAGGCAGCCTCCATGAACAGGACGCCAACGAGAATTCAGGTAAATCACCACAGAAACTACCCGCGGATTATCACCTCGAAACGCATCCAGATGGCGCCGGTAAAAACCACCTGTGGGATACAGTGCAAAATGCGCCTCCAGATCAAACAGTCCCAAAAACAGAGCCTGATTGATGTCAGTACGCAGTAACTCAAGCTCGGCAAACACCCGCATCTGAGCCAGCGTGCTGCCATCCAACCAGTGAGTGCGATCACGACGAATCAGCGCATTGTGATGCAAGGAGTCCTGCCGCCCCACCGCCGCCGGAGTAAACTCATTGCGGGCATCGCGGCGACGAATCTCGCGGCGCAGAGCCTTTATCAGGGACGGAGACAAATAATCAGGCTCAATAGCAAAGCCCTGCCGCACCAGACTGTCCACAATCCGTTCGCGGGGGCCATCGCCCACGCCACCGGTGAGCCGGGTAATCTGATTCATGAAACGCCCTCAGCCCAGTCTGCCCATGCAATCCGTTTACTTAAGTCACTGTTAGTAAAGCGGGTAGTTTGTACATCGGTTATTTGCACACCGGGTGTTAGCACAGGAATCAATGCAGGGCATCCCGAGTCGGAGCCGAAACATCGTCTTCCGGCCCATACAAACAACCCAGCTGCTGACATTCATCCAGCCACTGGGCGGTAGCATCCACACTCAACTGCACAAAGTGAAGAAACTGCTCGAAGGTGACCCCGACCCGGCTCAACAGCAAATCACAGGCCACCAGCCTTGGCAGGGAGTCATCCGCAACATCAATAAATATTTTCAGGTTTGGCCATGCCATGTTCATGCGTGGTAACTCCGCCATCATGGCAAGCAGGCTGCCGGGGCGAATCTCCACTTCCGTACTGAGCAGAATACCATCCTCCTCAACGAACAAACGGCTATCAAGCACACCCTCGCGCCCCTGAAGCTCCGACAGATGCAGTCCATGACACTGATCACAAATGTAGTGCTGAATACCGGCTTGACGCAGCCAGCGCCCCACTTGATCCGCATCCGGAACCACCAAAACCAGCATTCACTCTCTCCGTTTTTCGCCTGACGCGCATCATCAGCTATCGCAGCCTCACCGGGAAGAGCCCGGCAACCCTGTCAGTATACGCCGATTGACGCTTTTGCTCCCGACACTGGCCTGATCTGCATTGGCTCCCTCGGCGGCTACCGCTATTATGCCGCTCGCCTGCGAACAAAAATAACGGGGAACAGAATGACCGACCACACCACCTGGGTAGCGTTTCGCTCCAGTGAGATGCTGCACAGAACCACCGACGGATTTATTCAGCGCATGCGCAACGGCGCGAGTCGGCCGGAGCCGGAAACACTGGACGCAATTATGTCTACCTTTATGAAAGAGGTGCTACATAATTTTTTCATTGTTCCCACAGAGCAAGCGAACCTGCCTTCCTCAACCCAGCGTATTGTGCAGCTCGCAGCGGACACCATCAGCAAGGCGTCCCATCTGGTGATTAAAAGCACCGTAAAAAAACTGGACATTGACCAGAACAAACGCGCCGCGAACTATATGGACACGGTGCGCTTCTCAATTAACAAGGATGACGAAACCATCTGGTTTGTGGCCTTCCCCCTGAACGACATGATGGCCGCCAAGGGGCGCAAGGCATTTGAGCAAGGCATTAACGGTGAAGGGAAGCAGGCGATGCCTGCACTGCTGGAGTACTTCCACCAGCTCACGGACATCGGCGTTTACTGGTACTTTGAAGAGCCAATCAAACTACTCCGGTTCGGGCCCATCATGCGTAAAGTCGCCGATGTCGGCATTGCCACTACTCGCAAGGCGACACACTCTGTAATCGATAAAGTGATTCCGGCAATGAACGAGGAGCAGCTCGTTATTGCCTGCCAATATGCCCGCATGCAGTTGGTCGATGGACCAAAGCGCGACGCTGTTTAGAACACAACTATCAAAGCACTATGATGCGTCTGGCTCACACGCTTGACGCATCTCCACAAGTGACGTCTGTTCTTCCGCTGTCAATTCCAGACCGTAATGGCTTTTGACGCGCTGCCAACGCATAGCATACTCACACCAGAATTTATAAATGGGGCGCCATTGCTCCGGGCCATGATCCCCTCTTTCTTTTGCCGATACGGTATCAAGAATAATAAGATTATCCGGGTCATTGAGAAACTCTAATTGCTTCTCACGGGACCAGTCTGTAGCGCCGGAAATTTGAGCTTGCCCGGATGTCACCAAAGGCACAACCCAAATCACACTATAAGGAAGCACCGCATCCCGACCCCAACTTTGCCATGCACCCTGGGCAATAGTGCATGCTTCAGGATCTGCCCATTGAATAAAGTCCGCTGCCTCCGCAACCAACAATCGTGTTTCCGTGTTTTGGCAGCTACCCTCTTCATATGTCCACTCCTTCGGCCACTCTTCTATCGCCGTGACCTGATCAGACTTCGGGTCCTGACCGCAGCCCACGATACTGAAAAACATTGCCAGTAAGACAAGCCGCCCGATCATAATCCGCCCTCCTTATTCCAATAATATCAATAACAGCACTAAAGCTATGTGCTTGCTGGAGAGCAAGATTGCCTTGTCTGGCAAGCAATATACAGCATCATTCATCTGGAAATCCCTACCAGCCATCCTGTTAGACAACGCTATCAGATGCCTTGCCAGCCTGATCGCAATTGACTAATGTCGAAATGACTGTTGCCATGC
>PGZG01000179.1 GCA_002840115.1 Gammaproteobacteria bacterium HGW-Gammaproteobacteria-14
ATAAGGGCCGCCACCTTGATCCTGTTACCTGATGAAAAGCTGTTCCCCACCGGAACCGAAAATTACCGCCACTGGCGCGGCTTGGACGATGGCTCCCTTGCTGTCACCCTCGCCACTCTGGCCCGGGAAACTCCCGGTCTGATCCTGTTGGTGGCACCAAACCCGGGCCGCGCCCAACAATTGCACGACAGCCTGACGTTTTATCTCGCCAACAACCCCAACATTCCGCTGCGCCTGTTTCCGGACTGGGAGACCTTGCCCTGGGATCTGTTCTCCCCCCATCAGGACATCATCAGCGATCGCATCGAAGTGTTGCACCGGCTGCCACAAATGCAACGCGGCATATTAGTTACGCCGATCAGTACATTGATGCAACGTCTGGCGCCGCGTCAGCATATTGATGGCAACAGCTTTATGCTCCGTGTCAGCGAACGGTTTGACATGGAGGCCACCCGTCAACGATTAGCTGCCTGCGGCTACCGCCAGCGGGATAATGTATTCGAGCATGGCGAATTTGCCGTGCGTGGCGCAATTATGGATATTTTCCCGATGGGTGCCGAGCAACCCTTCCGGGTAGAACTGTTCGATGACGAAATCGAGTCACTACGTCTATTTGACCCGGACTCACAACGATCCCAGGAAACCGTCAGCGAGATCACCCTGCTGCCCGCCGCAGAGTTCCCACTTGGGGAGGAAGGCATCAGCCGCTTCCGCAGTGCGTTTCGGGATCGCTTTGATGTTGATCATCGTCGCTGCACACTTTATCAGGATGTGTCAGAAGGGCTTTCCAGCGGCGGCCTTGAATACTACCTTCCCTTGTTTTTTGAAAAAATGGCCACCCTGTTTGACTATCTGCCGGACAACACGCGGGTAGTACAGCTAGCCAATATTGACGACGCTGCCAATCACTTCTGGGACGATATTGGCCAACGCTATGAAAGTCGTCGTCACGATATCCGACGGCCCATTCTCGAACCTGTGGATATTTTTCTCAGGCCCGACGAACTGAATCATTATCTTAAATCACGCCCTCGTGCTCGCCTCCACGAAAGTGATGGCGTCATCTTTGATTATGCAGCAGTGCCCGATTTTGCTGTTGCTGCGCACAGTGACAGCAACCCATTCACACGCATTGTCGGCCTTGCAAATGAGCACCCTGCCCTCCGGCTGCTTATCTGTGCGGAGACCGCTGGCCGTAGGGAAGCCCTGTTGCCACTGATGCAAAAAGTCGGCATTCAACCAAGCATCGTTGATCACTGGTCTGAATTTCTTGCCGGCGATAGCCGCTGGAACCTCACCGTCGGCGAGCTGGATCACGGCTTCTGGTCGCCCGCCTCACAAGTACTGGTGATTGCCGAATCACAATTATATGGCGAGCGCATTTTGCAGCGACGTCGCCGAAAAGGGGGTGATAGCAATGCCCCAGAGCAAACCTTTCGTTCACTGGGCGAACTGGTTCCCGGCAGCCCGGTGGTTCACATTGACCATGGTGTTGGCCGCTACCAGGGTTTGGTACATATGCAAATTGACGGCCAGCAACATGAATTACTGTTGCTGGAATATGCCGGCGGCGACAAAATTTATGTGCCGGTCTCCAGCCTCCATCTGATTAGCCGTTACGGCGCCGGCGACCCGGACCACGCCCCCCTCACTCGACTCGGCTCGGACCAATGGAGCAAAGCCCGCCAGCGCGCCGCTGAAAAAATTCATGATGTCGCCGCAGAACTGCTCAACACCTGGGCACGCCGCGAAGCCCGCACCGGCCGCTCCCTGAAGCTGGATAATGAAGATGCCCGCCGGTTCGCCGCTGGTTTCCCGTTTGAAGAAACCATTGACCAACAGCAAGCCATCGAGGCTGTTTTAAATGACATGGCGACCGCCAAGTCCATGGACCGACTGGTGTGTGGCGATGTTGGCTTTGGCAAAACTGAAGTCGCCATGCGTGCCGCTTTTGCCGCGGTACAAAACGGTACTCAGGTTGCGGTGCTGGTACCTACCACACTGCTGGCACAACAGCACTTCGAAACCTTCAGCGACCGCTTTGCCGACTGGCCGGTAACAGTGGAAGTACTGAATCGCTTCCGCAGTCAGAAAGAAAAAAATGATGCACTGAAACGGCTCGCAGAAGGCAAGGTCGATATCCTGATCGGCACCCATCAGTTACTGCAGGAAAGTGTGACCTTCAAGGATCTGGGCCTGATTATTGTCGACGAGGAGCATCGCTTTGGTGTGCGCCACAAAGAGCGGCTGAAACAAATGCGGGCGGAATGTGACCTGCTGACACTCACCGCAACTCCCATTCCCAGAACCCTGAATATGTCACTAGCCGGGCTGCGGGATATTTCCATTATCGCCACCGCACCACAAAAGCGGCTATCGGTTAAAACGTTTGTACAACAGCATGACTCACCGCTGATCAAGGAGGCCATTCTCAGAGAGCTGCTACGCGGCGGACAGGTGTACTACTTACACAATGATATCGACACCATGGAACAAACAGCTCGCACATTACGAGAGCTGGTGCCGGATGCTCGCGCCGGCATTGCCCATGGGCAAATGCGCGAACGGGAACTGGAATCGGTAATGTCTGATTTCTATCATCGCCGTTTTAATGTCTTGATCTGCACCACCATTATTGAGACCGGCATTGATATTCCCTCAGCGAATACCATCATTATCGACCGTGCGGATAAGTTCGGTCTGGCACAACTACATCAGCTAAGAGGCCGCGTGGGTCGCTCTCACCATCAGGCCTATGCCTACCTGATGACACCACCCCCCAAGGCGATGACAAAAGATGCACAAAAGCGACTTGAAGCCATTGAGACGGCCAGCGACCTGGGGGCCGGTTTCCTGCTCGCCAGCCATGACCTTGAGATCCGCGGGGCCGGAGAGCTGCTGGGCGAAGAGCAACATGGCCATATCGAGTCCATCGGCTTTTCCCTCTACATGGAAATGCTGGAACAGGCTGTTGAAGCTCTGAAGCGCGGCGAACAGCCGGATGTGGAAAAGCCCCTATCCGGAGGCCCAGAGGTCAACCTGCGAATTCCGGCCCTTATCCCCGAAGATTACCTGCCGGATGTCTTTACCCGCCTCACACTCTACAAACGGATTGCTGGCTGCCGTGATAAGAATGCTTTACGGGAGCTGCAAGTAGAGATGATTGATCGCTTTGGGCTGCTTCCGATTCAGGTAAAACAGCTGTTCAGCATTACCGAGCTTCGCCAGCGTGCCGAACAGCTTGGCATCCAGAAAATTGATGCAGGCAGTCAATGGGGGCGCCTGGAATTCTCGGAACGAACCGTGGTCAATCCCCTCAGTCTGGTGAAACTGGTACAGTCAGCTCCTGGCCGTTACAAACTCGATGGCGCTACTGCCCTGAAATTCCACCTGATGGCGGAAAATGCGGAGGAGAAAATCGATGCAGTCCACGCTCTGCTTGATACCCTCGCCGGGCCATCACGATGAAAAACCACCATAGTCGCTGATTGCACGAAAACAGAAGTCACTGATTAAAAGGCTACATTGAACAAGGTCACTACGGAGATTACATGCGTCTTATTCTGATCATGCTGCTATTAGGTTCTGGCCTTTCTGCCACCGCCAACCCCTATGCGGAGATGAGCGCTCCGGAGTTACGCCGGGCCATTGCCGCTCAGGCGGATGTCTTTAGCGAAAACTGGTATCAGATTGAACTGATCGCCTTCGCACGTAGCTCATCACTTAGCGGCGAATACTGGCGCCTGGACCAGCAACCGGACCTGAACCGTAGCGCCCTGATCCAACTGGATGATGAGCTGCCCAGCGTTCCTGAACATACAGATGACATTGATCGGGAGGCACTACAGGAAGGCGCCTGGAAATTACTAGACACTGATAGTCTGCCACTTGCCGATATGGCGGAAAAAATGCAGCGTTCCGGAGACCGGATTCTGCTGCATCAGTCCTGGCGACAACCCATCCGGGAGCGCAGTCGTGCTTTTTCCGTACTCATCG
>PGZG01000180.1 GCA_002840115.1 Gammaproteobacteria bacterium HGW-Gammaproteobacteria-14
AAGTGGGGGCAAACAGAAAGGCGCCACCGGACGTCCGGTACCGTTACTGGTCCGTTATCTGATGAATTTGGCCGGGGCATGACGGAGGTCTGGTTCTATATCAGCGAAGACAGCCGCCCGGATGCCCGGGCGCGACTGCTGCAACGCCTGATTGAGCGGGCGCTACCCGCCAACCGGCAACTTTATTTACAGAGCAGTGATAGCGATCAGGCCAGAAAAGTGGATGACTGGCTCTGGCAGGAATCGGGCTTCATCCCCCATGGGCTTGCCGGGGAAGAGTACAGCCAACTGCAACCGGTTGTTATCGGTAGCGGCGATAGCGCCGGGGAGCACAGTGATATACTGGTTAACCTCGACCAGCGCATTCCTCCTCATATTGACCAGTTCAAACGCATTATCGAGCTGGTTGCCGGACCGGAGGATCAACGGCAGTCCGCAAGAGATCGCTGGAAATCCTATCGTGATCGCGGCTACCCTGTTACCAAGCATGAGCTGCCACGAGAGCCGGTATGACCGATCAACGCAAACCCTCGGACAAACCGCCCTTGGCTAAAACGCCGCCGAAAGCCCTGCTCGACGAGCTGAACTCGATTCACTCTCTACTGGGCGAGGCGAGCAAGGATGTGCCGTCAACACCGCTGGACGCTGATATTCCACTACTGCCTCCCGTTGATAACCCCCAAGACCCGCAAATATCATTACTGGACGGTGCCCCACCCTTACGCCGGGCACTCGCAGAACGAGAAAACCCGTTTCTGCCCAAACGTCCTGCCGATACCAGCAGGACCGTAGCAAGCCAACCGCCGACGGCGACAAAACCCGCGGCATCGCCGCAAGGGAAAACTGACGTCACCCCTGACACTCCCCCCGACAGCGCTCAGATCAGAGCCCTCGTCGATGAAACGCTGGCAGAGTGGCTCCCCAAGATTGAACGGGATCTCCGGGCACGATTAACTGAGTGGCTGAAGGAGCAAAAACGTTAAGTCGTTCTGATTAACCCTCCCGATAATAGCCTCGCCCCTCTGCTTCACAGGGGGAGTGATTCACTCCCCGCTCCGGTATAATGCCCGCCTTTGCAATAATCGCCATACCGGGACCTTTCATGGATAAGACCTACCAACCAGACGCCATTGAGCGGCGCTGGTATCAGCACTGGGAAAATGCCGGCTTCTTTACACCTCAGGGCAGCGGCGCCCCCTACTCCATCATGATTCCACCACCGAACGTCACCGGTTCGCTACACATGGGACATGGTTTCAATAACGCCGTGATGGATACGCTGATTCGCTATAACCGCATGAAAGGGCAACGCACTCTCTGGCAAATGGGTACTGACCATGCCGGCATTGCCACCCAGATGGTCGTGGAACGCCAGCTCTCTGCCACCGGCGAAAGCCGCCACACCCTGGGGCGAGAAAAATTCCTCGAAAAAATCTGGGAGTGGAAAGCAGAGTCCGGCGGCACTATTGGTCGGCAATTACGGCGACTGGGCTCATCGCTGGACTGGTCCCGCGAGCGCTTCACCATGGACGAGGGACTGTCCCGTGCGGTGCAAACCGCCTTTATCCAGCTCTTCGACGAAGGTCTGATCTATCGTGGCAAACGGCTGGTGAACTGGGACCCGGAGTTCCACACCGCCATTTCTGATCTGGAAGTAGAAAACAAAGAAGAAGCCGGCCACATGTGGCACTTCCGTTATCCACTGAGCGATGGCTCCGGCCATCTGGTCGTCGCCACCACCCGCCCGGAAACCATGTTGGGCGATAGCGCCGTGGCGGTACACCCGGAAGACCCGCGCTATCGAGACATGATCGGCAAGATGATTCGTTTGCCATTGTGTGATCGCGAAATTCCGATTATCGGCGATGACTATGTGGATCCGGATTTCGGCTCAGGCTGCGTCAAGATAACGCCAGCCCATGATTTCAACGATTATGAAGTCGGCAAGCGTCACAAACTGCCGATGATCAATATCATGACCCGCGATGCAAGCCTGAATGACGATGTTCCCGAGCCCTACCGGGGTCTTGATCGCTTTGTCGCCCGCAAAAATGTCGTCAATGATCTCGATGCATTGGGTTTGCTGGAAAAGGTCGACGATCACAAGCTGATGGTGCCGAGGGGCGATCGTTCTGGCGCTGTGATTGAACCCTATCTCACGGATCAATGGTTTGTTCGCATCGCACCACTGGCGGAACCCGCCATTAAGGCCGTCGAGAACGGTGATATCCAGTTTGTACCTAAGCAGTACGAGAACATGTACTTCTCCTGGATGCGCGACATTCAAGACTGGTGTATCTCGCGGCAGCTATGGTGGGGTCACCGAATCCCTGCCTGGTATGACGACGCTGGCAATATTTATGTTGGCGATAATGAAGCGACCGTGCGCCAGAAATATTCACTGGATGATCGCCCGCTGCATCAGGACGATGATGTTCTCGATACCTGGTTCAGTTCTGCCCTGTGGACTTTCTCCACACTCGGCTGGCCAGACAACACCGAAGACCTGACCCTGTTCCACCCTACCAATGTGCTGGTCACCGGCTTCGACATTATTTTCTTCTGGGTTGCCCGGATGATCATGATGACCCTCAAGTTTACCGGCCAGATCCCGTTCAAAACCGTGTATGTCCATGGTCTGGTGCGTGATGCCGAAGGCCAGAAGATGTCCAAGTCGAAGGGCAATGTTCTTGACCCCCTCGACCTGATTGACGGCATTGATCTGGAAACGCTGGTGGAAAAACGCACCGGTGGCCTGATGCAGCCGCAAATGGCACAGAAGATCGAAAAGCGCACCCGCAAGGAGTTTCCGGAAGGCATCCAAAGCTATGGCACCGATGCCCTGCGCTTCACTTTCCTGTCGCTGGCCTCCACCGGCCGCGATATCAAGTGGGACATGGGGCGCATTGAGGGCTACCGCAACTTCTGTAATAAAATCTGGAATGCCGCCCGTTATGTACTGATGAACACCGAAGGGCAAGACTGTGGGCTAAACGGCGCCGAAGAGGTCTCACTGTCACTCGCGGACCGCTGGATTATTTCTGCCCTGCAACGCGCAGAACAAGACGTCATTGAGGGCCTTGAGCAATTCCGTTTCGATCAAGCCTCCCATGCCGCCTATGAGTTCATCTGGAACGAATACTGTGACTGGTATCTGGAGCTTTCCAAACCTGTGCTCTATGGCGATGACTACAGCGACGCTGAAAAACGCGGCACACGACGCACCCTGGTCCGGGTACTGGAAGCCATCTTACGAATGGCGCATCCATTTATGCCATTCATCACCGAAGAAATCTGGCAGCGCATTGCACCACTTGCTGGCATCGAAGGCAGCACCATCATGCTGGCCCCATTCCCGCTACCAGAAAAAGACAAGGTGGATGCCACCGCAGAAAGTGATGTGCAGTGGTTAAAAGATGTCATTACCGCGATCCGTAATATCCGTGGCGAAATGCGCATTCCTCCCGGCAAAGCTTTACCTCTGTATTTGCATAATGGCGGTGAAGAAGATTCACGACGGCTGGAAGAAAATCGTCATTTCCTCTCGAAAATGGCGAAGCTGGAAAATATTATCTGGCTAGCACCAGAGCAGTCCGCCCCGCCCTCTGTGACCCAGCTGGTTGGCCGCATGGAAATTCTGGTGCCGATGGCAGGCCTGATCGATAAAGCTGCGGAACTGGATCGGTTAAGCAAGGAAATCAGCCGCCTCAAACAGGAGGTCAGCCGTGCCGAGCAACGCCTGAAGAATCCAGGTTTCGCAGATCGCGCACCAGCAGACGTGGTCGCCAAGGAAAAAGAAAAACTAAACGAATACCGCTCATCTCTGGCCAAGCTCGAAGAACAGGCAGAAAAAATCAAGTATCTTTAGAGATGCCCCACAGAAATAAGGGCGCAGAGGAAAGCTAACAGAGCAGACTCCTCTGCGCGCCCTTACAGGGGATTAATAGTACAACTCAAGAAGTAGTAACCGTCGAAAGTTTATCCCAGTCTGCCTG
>PGZG01000181.1 GCA_002840115.1 Gammaproteobacteria bacterium HGW-Gammaproteobacteria-14
ATAATGATTGTCGAGCCAGTCATGGTAGGTAAGCCGATACTGCAACTCAGCGAAGCCGACATCATCCCGCTGACCACCACTGACCGCCAACATCTTTGTGGCATGGCCATCTTCCGGTGGTTCAGGGGGCTGCACCGGAGACAATGCGGGGGCGGGATTAGCATGCATAATACGCAGCAGTGCAAACGCCGTGCCCGTATTGCCCTGCTGCGTGTCTCGACTACGATCATTAAAGCGCAGCGCCTGATAGGCAGCTCGGGCGACAAGATGACGCTGCTCCGTAGCCAACGCCATAAAGGCAGGGCTTTCTGCCACCGCCGGATCGCGAACTAATTGCCGGGCAAGGCGCTGCTCTGCGACGTTTAACTGATCTGTAATCTGACTTAATTCCATTGCCTTGGACGGGCGGTATACTCGCTCCGCAATCAAGCCTGCGGCATCAATAGCCCGCACGGTGTTTACCGGCACTTCGGCAAAACGATAATTACTGAGCAAGTTTACATCCGGGCGAGCCACTTCAATCAACTCTAACAAACGAAACGAACAGTTCTCATCCAGAAAATAATACGCAAAATCAATGTCACGCAGCTCCCAGAGATGATCAATCATCCAGGCCACTTCCTGAGCATCGAGATCCAGTCGATACTCCCACATATCCCGGTTTTCCAGATGGGCGTATTCCTGGATCTTGCTGATATATGACACCGTGGCAAAACGGCCCGGATAGCCTCCAGCAAGCCCACGATAAATATAAAAAATAGAGTTGTCGTCCGGCGTTACCAGAGCACCGAAATTCACCGCCCATGCATGCCATACAGACTCCTGATCCGCAGCACCGAATCGCAACAGGGTATGACCAAACATGGATGACGGGCTGTTCAAATAGGCTGCAGGAAATACCAATACTACTTCATCACTGGGAATCTGATTGCGCCACTCAATGTACTCTTCACAGTGAGCCAAGGGGTTGGGTTCGACCCAGCCTAGTGATTGCGCCAGAAAACGATAGCGTGCCGGGAAACGGCAGCGCTCGGGAGCACCGCTGACAGACAATACCCGTGCGGATTCAATCAATTCATTAACGGCATTAGCACGGCCATCTTCGGCAAAAAAGAAACGTTCATCCGCTACATAGCTTTTACCACGGGAGCGCAACGTTGCCCCTCGATTAATATGCAACAATGCTTGCCAACGGCTATCTGCCGCCAGATTTTCATAGGACAGCGGCCATGCCATGGATGGCATACCGACAAGCAGCAGGGAAAACAACAACAGAATGGCCGATCGCATCAACGCGAAGCCTCAACAGCAGATACTGAAAATAAAACTGCCCCGCCTTTGCAGGCGGAGCAGTGGGTACACTCTGACAGGAACTAAAATCAGATGTACTTGGCAAGCACTTCGTCAGATTTCATAACCGCAGAAATCTGATCCGCCACTTCACCGGCGGTCACATCTTCACGGGAGAAAATCGTGGAGAAGTTCTGGTGCATTACTGCATTAAAGTGCGCGCGGTCGTCAGAGGAAACACCCAGCGACACGGACAACGCGGTCAGCGCTTCACCTTGGCCCGTTGCCATATCCATAGCCACTTCTTCAAGAACACCGGTCATACCCAGCAGGCTGGTGCCGCTGTAGCTCAGGGCGCCACTCGTATCACAACCGTTAGTACCGGTGGTCATACCAAAAGTCGCATTGCCGGAGGTGCCGTTAACCAGGGTTGCGATCAGGTGAATCGGCAAACCACTCTGGCCTTGAAACAACATATTACCCCAGCCACAACCCGGACCGCCCGGAGCGGTTGCTTGTGCGCCAGCGGCAGAACCCAGCAGTAACGCAGCGATTACAGTCTTCTTCATTGTGTTTCTCCAGAAAGGTTGTTTTTGCTTCCCTTGCGGTCACTATCATCGCGACCGACCGCCCCCATCATAGAACAACACCTCGGGGCATGTGCAACATTGATGTCACGCTTCCAGCAAAAAAGTGACCGGACCATCATTGATAAGGCTTACTTGCATATCGGCAGCAAATACACCCGATGCCACCACAATGTCAGATTCCTTACTCAGTTGCGCCAGCATCTGTTGGTACAACTGTTCCGCCAACGCAGGCTCCGCCGCGACACTGAATCCGGGACGCAGGCCACTGCGCGTATCTGCTGCCAAGGTAAACTGCGATACCAGCAAAACACCGCCCTGAATATCGCGCACACTGAGATTCATTTTGCCCGCTGTATCGGCAAAAACGCGGTAGTTCAGCAAGCGCTCAAGCAAGCGTTCCGCCAAAGCTTGGGTATCTTTTTTCTCAATGCCGGCAAAAACGAGCAAACCTTGATCAATTTCGCCCACCACGCGCCCCTCAACGCTAACGCTTGCCTGACGAACACGCTGCAGCAGTAATTTCATACCATCTCCTCCGGAGCGCCAAGCAACACCGCCATCTCTGCCACTGCTTCCAGCAACCCAGACTCAATGCCGGGTTCCAGAACAGAATGCCCGGCTCCTTCCACCAACTGCAGCCTCACCGGCCAGTGCTGGAGCAGTGCCAACGCCTGATCCGGCGGACACACCAGATCCTGCCGACCATGGACAATAACACCGGGAATATTGGCCAGTAACTCCGGCGCGGGCGGCAGGGTCCAGCCATTGAGAAAGCCGTCATGGATAAAGTAATGGGTTTCAATCAAGGCCATGGCGAGGGCCTGACGAGAAAACCCTTCCGCCACGGCAAGAGAGGGAAACAGGGTGGAGCAGCTTGCCTCCCACTGCGCCCAGACTCTGGCCAACCCCATCTGCTCCGCACCACTACTGCGGTGAAGCCGCCGGTGCCAACTTGATAGTGGCGCTTGCCGGTCCGCTTCGGACAAGGGAGCGACAAAAGCCTCCCAGGCTTCCGCCTGAATACGACTGGCGCCGCCTGGACGGTACAGCCAGTCCAGATCCTGAGGGCGGCAGAGAAAAATCCCCCGCAACACCATGGCAGAAACCCGGTGTCGATATTGTGCCGCATAGCGCAGCGCCAATGTCGCCCCCCAGGAGCCACCGAAGAGCATCCAGCGGTCTATGCCCAAATGCTGTCGCAGACGCTCCATATCCGCCACCAGATGCTCGGTGGTGTTGTTGATCAGGCAAGCGGTCGGCGTCGATCGCCCGGCGCCACGCTGGTCAAAAAGAATAATGCGCCAGTAATCCGGGTCAAAAAAACGGCGCAGATGGGGTGAGCAACCACCGCCGGGGCCGCCATGCAAAACCACCACCGGCTGTCCCTCCGGGTTGCCGCTTTCCTCAACATAGAGGGCGTGAAGATCATCCACCGGCAGGAAGAACTGTTGACGCGGCGCTACAGACGGATACAGTGACATGCATGACTCAACAATCGTTATTTCGCCGCCCAGCATATACCGCCCTGCTACTGCTTCAAGTGCTATGGCTGTCCGGCTGTAGCTCACCACCAATAGAAGATGCTATTGAGCAGGCCATCCGTGAAATGGCCAAGGGTGTTGAAGAGCGCAAGGCCTCGCCGGTGATGGACCGTCTGCACGACGATATGAAAATCGACGGCCACCATGGCTCCATGAATCGCGATGATGCACGGCGCATGCTAATGGCCGTGTTTCTGCGCCATCAGAATATCAGCGTGATACTCACCAATATTCAAGTCACACCAGACAGCGTACGACTGGATCGCGCTAGCGCACGCTTCAACGCTTTGGTGACCGGGGGCAGCGGCGGGCTGCTGCCACAGCGGGCGGAGCTATACCGCATGCGCAGTGAGTGGCAGCTCGACGGCGGTGATTGGAAGCTGATTGAAATGGACGCCCGTCGAGCGCTGGAATAAACGCTCGGCCCATCAACTCTCTTCGTCGGCGCCGAGCGCATCCTCCATACCCAGCTCCTTGATTTTTCGGGTCAGGGTATTACGTCCCCAACCCAGCAGGTTGGCCGCATCACG
>PGZG01000182.1 GCA_002840115.1 Gammaproteobacteria bacterium HGW-Gammaproteobacteria-14
AACGCCATGCCCCATGGATGCTTCAGCCCGGTGCTGATGGTTTGTACGGTGAAACCTGCCGAGCTTTCTGCTTCCGGTAATGGTAGCGGTGACTCTGCTTCGCTACAGGCGGTTAGCGAAAGCGTCAGTAATAGTGTGCCTGTGATGAAGCGATTTGATCTGAATGCCATAGCGCCCTCTGTTAGTCAGCGTGTTGGTATTAGGTGGCCGATTCGTCGGACAGTTCCTTCACGTTCATACGATAGGGGCGGGCAATATTGTGCTGCTGGAATAGCTTGGTTACGCGCATGACAACATCGCTCTGGAATGCTTTCTCGTAACGCACATCAAGAACATAGGCATTGGTACGCAAACGTATTGCCAGAGTGCGGGCAAACTCTACCTCCATAATCGCAAAAGTCACCGGCTTTTTCAGATAGGCATAACGGCTGGTGACCACAACCTCTTCGATCAGTTTTCGAGCTGCCTCAATATCTTCATCGGGGCTGATATGAAAATCCGTCACTACCATCATGTCCAGCTCGCCAGCATTACCGGAGGCGACCACGTCGGTAATAAAACGTGAGTTCGGAATAGTGACCAGATTATCGTCCAGGGTAATCAGACGTACGGTGCGTAAGCCGATGGAGACAATTTCCCCATAAGTATCACCGAATGAAACCCGGTCGCCGACCCGGAATGGACGGTCAAACAGCAATAGAATGCCTGCCACCAATGAGGCGGCGATGTCTTTCAAGGCAAAGCCGAGGGCAACCGCCACCGAGCCACCGGCGGCAAGTAAAAACTCTTTGGGTGGTTGCAGGACGCCGACAACCAGAGTGATGGTGCCGAAGATATACAGCGCAAAAGTAATCAGTGTTGAGATTTGCAATACCAGAAAGCGCCGTGTGGGTACTTTTTCCATCAGCCGCTTGCTGAAATGGTTCAGCCCGGTACTTACCCCCCAGATCATAAAGCCGCCGAGGAACAGCAAGAACAGGGCGTAAATATTGAAAATCTCAATAACGCTGATCAGATCGCTGACGAGTCCATTGCTGTCATTCATGGAGCATATTCTTCCTGGTGAGATAGCTGATTACAGTGTGGTACCACAGCGGGGTGATGCGATAGCGGCCGTCATCGCCGCGTTCAATGAACTCCGAGTCCAGCGCTGCTTTCAGAGCGTAGCGAACCACATTCTCCTGCTGATTGGTGACTATGTTAATTTCCCCAGAGGTGAGGTTCTCATGGGTGGCAATAGCGGCATATACAAACAGTAGCTTGGAGCCCTGTTTTTCCAAAGCGCTGGAGCTGGGAGCTTGTGGCAGGCCAACCAATACTCTGGAGCCGTCCGTACGAATGGAGCTTAACCAGAGCTCCAGAGCTGCCATGGGAACACCGCGGCAGCTATCCCAGAGCAGACTGAAGTAGCGCTGCTCCGCATTGCGTAAATTCCCGGCTTCCGGACCGCGAGTGGCGAGCAGGATATCCTCGTACTGGAGCTTGTAGCCGCTCAAATGGTGGCGCGACAGGATCAATGAGCGAATCTCATTCTGGCTCCAGCGTTTCACCCTAACAACCTGACGCATTTGATATTCGCGACCGAAAACATTGCACAGATAAGCCCAGCTCTGATTATTGATGGCGATAACCCAGAACAGGTTTTCCACTCGGGTATTCGTAAGGTCCAGCAGGGCGCGCCAACCATCCAGGTGTCCGACCTCGGAGAGAAACAGGTTTTGTGCTGCATCGAGCATGATCACAGTGGGTTCGCGAGATTCATCGCTGCGTGCCAGCGCGGCAGGGCCATCTTGCATGTCGATGCCAAGCATATCCCCAATCATGGCGTAGACGTCGGCGCGCGCGGTCGTTTTCGGCGGCACGCTGATGCGCTCAATATGTACTTCAGGCATATCTTTATTGAGTTGTTTATGCAGGCGGGATAGTGCGGCACTTTTCCCCATGCCCTTTTCGCCAGTAATCAGCAGCACGTTTTCATCGGTGCGTTCATTCATCCAGGCGTCAAAGGGTTTGCGAATGGCGGGCATTAGCCCTGTATCAATGGCTGGCA
This sequence comes from Gammaproteobacteria bacterium HGW-Gammaproteobacteria-14, assembly GCA_002840115.1. GTDB lineage: Bacteria > Pseudomonadota > Gammaproteobacteria > Pseudomonadales > Alcanivoracaceae > PGZG01. The sequence goes on from PGZG01000182.1 coordinate 2,051, forward strand.
GGGTGTCATCCGCATTATCCGATGAGGCAAACCAGCGTTCGTACTGTTCGCAAATCTCGTCAAGGGCAACCTCGTCATCTTCGGTTTCCACCAGCGATTTGGTGCGAATGCGGAACCAGCGGGCACTGAGTGAGCGATACCAGTCAAAATCAGACAGCAATTGGTCCAGATACTCTCGAAGGAATAAAAGTAACTGGAGAGGAAGTAGTGCCGTCGCCGCAAAGATAAAGCTTCTTTCCGATAGCAGTCGTTCGGCCAGCGGGTCGAGTGTTTCAGGCAGTAGGCGCTTCAGGTTGGCGAGGTAATCCTGATGGCGTAATTTTAACAGAGTGCCGATTACAAACCAGGCCACCACCCAGGCGAACAGTTCAACAGCCCGGTAGAGCAACGACGGTCCAATCCAGTGATCAATGATGTAAAGCAGCACCCAGGGCCATACCAACCAGCGAGCTCTTTCTTTGGCATGCAGGGAAATCTGTTTGTTCTGATCGGTGTTGAGAAAAACGCCGGCGCCTTGACTGATGCGTAGCAGGAGCCACTCACCGAGTAAACACAGCAGGCCATAAATGATATAAAGCTGCGCCAGCGGCACCCACCACAACAGCAGGGCCGCATTACTGCCAGAAAATAGCGCTGCAAAACCGCTGAGAATAATCCATAGCAATATCCACGGCGCCAGCGGTGCAGTGCCGCTGATCAGGCGGGCCAGCGCTTTTACCCAGCGTCGCTTGTTCGCCCGCTCGACAATTCGATTATGAAGATGAAACAGGCCAGAGGTACTGCGTCGAGTCAGCCGGTGTAAGCCGATAAAACTGGCAATCGCGATAACCAGAACCAACAGGGCGCCAATCATATTGCGATAACGGGACAGCCCTTGGGTGTCGTCTTGAATGCGGGCCTGCCAGCGGTGGTAAGTATTGGCAATGGCGGACAGAGCCTGCCGGGACTCCAACTGAACCATTGCCTGCCATTGCTCAAGGTCGCTGCCATAAAACAGGCCATGGCCAAGGGCGGTTTTCTGCCAGCGCAGGTGATACTGCTGGAGAACCTGTTCCTGCAAAGCGATGGTGCGGGTAATCGCGTCATCAACGCTGGCAATGTCCGCATCGTCATTCAACTGGTTACGCAGGGTCTGCAGAGAGAGCAGCAGAGCGTCCATCTCCTGCTTCAGTTGTGCATGCAATCCAGGTGATATGGAGGCAAGGTCTATAACATCGGTTTCCCAGCCACCCACCAGTATTTCCAGACACTCTGCAACATCCACGCCTTCCCTGCCGCAGGGTGAGGTGACCGCCATGGCTGAGAGTGGCGCCAGACAGCACAACAGCAGCCATACCCGTAATCCTTTCCACCCCATCTGTGTCTCCGTGTCCGCAGTCAGTCGTTCAATGTCAGGTCGTGGCGAAATCCGCTATGCTCAGGGGCCATCATAACGCAGGAGCGCCGAATGAGAATTGTTGCTCTGTTGCTGCTCATATTGACGCCGTGGTCGGTGGCGGCGGAGCCGTTGCGTACCGATTATCTGAATTCGCAGTTGATTAGCCAAAGTACCACCGCAGTACCCGGAGGCTTGCTGATGCTCGGGCTATGGCTGGAGCACGATGCCGGTTGGCACACCTATTGGCAAAATCCGGGCGATTCCGGGCTGCCTACCCGTATGACCGTTGAGATTGGCGGAGAAGAACAGCAGGCGGATTTCCTCTGGCCGTTGCCGGAGCGCTTCCCGCTGGATGCGCAACTGGTGAATTTTGGCTACAAGGGCAGGGTAGTGCTGCCGTTGATGGTGCAATTACCGAGCAATCTTGACGGTGACTCCCTGAGCATCCGCGCCCGTGCCAGCTGGCTGGTCTGTGAAGAGGCCTGTATTCCCGGTAGCGG
>PGZG01000183.1 GCA_002840115.1 Gammaproteobacteria bacterium HGW-Gammaproteobacteria-14
ACGTAAGCCAGCATGCCTTCTTCGCCGAAGTAACCCTTGGCCAGGTTGTCGGTGGACAGAGCGGCAGTGTGGTAGGTCGGCAGGGTGATCAGGTGGTGGAAAATACCTGCTTCACGAGCTGCGTCGCGCTGGAACGATGCGGTGCGCTTGTCAGCTTCAATGCCCAGCTCGGTGTTGTCGTAGTCAGCGCTCATCAGCTTGGCGCGATCGTACGCAGACACGTCCTTGCCTTCCTTCTGCATGGCGTCAAACACCTGCTGACGGAAGTTCAGGGTCCAGTTGAACGACGGGCTGTTGTTGTAAACCAGCTTGGCGTCCGGCACCACTTTGCGGATGCGGTTAACCATTTCGGCGATCTGACCAACGTGCGGCTTCTCGGTTTCGATCCACAGCAGGTCGGCACCGTTTTGCAGGCTGGTGATACAGTCGAGGACAACACGGTCGATACCGCTGCCTTCCTTGAAGCAGAACAGACCAGAAGCCAGACGCTTCGGCTTCAGCAGCTTGCCGTTGGCCTTGATGACCACGTCGCCGTTCTGGATGTCGTCAGCGCTGGAGATGTAGTCGCCGTCGAGGAAGCTGTTGTACTGGTCGCCCAGATCGCCCGGTTCGTTGGTCACGGCGATCTGCTTGGTCAGGCCAGCGCCCAGCGAGTCGGTACGGGCAACGATAACGCCGTTGTCGATACCCAGCTCCAGGAACGCGTAACGAACCGCGTTGATCTTGGCAAGGAAGTCAGCGTGCGGAACGGTGACTTTACCGTCCTGGTGACCACACTGCTTCTCGTCGGATACCTGGTTTTCGATCTGGATACAGCAGGCACCGGCTTCAATCATCTGCTTGGCCATCAGGTAGGTGGCTTCAGCGTTACCGAAACCAGCATCGATGTCGGCAATGATCGGTACAACGTGGGTTTCGAAGTTGTCGATCTTGTTGATGATGTCAGCTTCTGCCTTGGCGTCGCCTTTGGCACGGGCAGCGTCCAGGTCACGGAACAGGTGGTTCAGTTCCCACGCATCCGCTTGCTTGAGGAAGGTGTACAGCTCGCGGATCAGGTCAGCAACGGTGGTCTTCTCGTGCATGGACTGGTCCGGCAGCGGGCCGAACTCGCTGCGCAGAGCAGCTACCATCCAGCCGGACAGGTACAGGTAGCGACGCTTGGTGGAACCGAAGTGCTTCTTGATCGAAATCAGCTTCTGCTGACCGATGAAGCCGTGCCAGCAACCCAGCGACTGGGTGTACTGGGAGGAATCTTTATCATAGGCAGCCATGTCTGCGCGCATGATGTTGGCGTTGTACTTGGCAATATCCAGATGGGTGTTGAAACGGTTCTGGATGCGCATACGTACGGCGGACTCAGGATTGATCGCCTGCCAGGTTTTGTTGGCCTTGACGACCTTGGCGAGCGACTCGACGTCTTTGCTGTATGACATGGTCTGATCCTTTGGTTGAAGTGGTGGTCACGAAGATGCGGTTCGTCCGCTATCCGTCTGATAGCCGCGAGCCTTACCCCGGTGAGGCGCGCATTCTAGCCCTGACTACAAACATAAGCGAAATTGATATTTCGTATACCCGGCATTCACAATATGAATTACCAATAAAAACAATAAATTAAAAAATAAGATCCGGTTAGCGCTCCAAGGCCCCTGCTCCGCTATGTACAAACCACCCCAGCAACACAGGACAACAACGGTCATGCAGGCGTCAAACTGACTGCATTTGCCGGTTTTGAGCAGTAACTGCCCTGCTACAATTCGCCATCCCTCAGGAGCTCACTTATGCCACAGGAAATACTGCAAGCCCCGGACGGCCATCACATCGCATTGAATCAATGGCTGACTGATCTGCCAGCCAAGGGTGTGGTGCATTGGCTACACGGCATGGCTGAGCATAGCGCCCGCTATCAGCCGTTGGCACAGGCTCTGAACGAGGCTGGCTGGCACTTTTATGCACCTGACCACCGCGGCCATGGCGCCAGCGTCTCCGATAACGAGTTGCGCGGGCATTTTGCTGACGAGGGTGGCTGGGAAAAGGTTCTCGGCGATATTCAGCTGATCCACAAGAGCATTCGCGAGCGCCATCCGAATATGCCTCTGATTCTTGCCGGGCACAGCATGGGCAGCTTTCTTGCTCTTTCGTTTGCTGAACAGTGGGGTAACACTCTGGATGGCCTGATTCTGTGTGGTAGTGACTATAAGGCGCCCTGGCTTTGGCGGCTTGCCCGGCTGCCGATCCAGCTGGAGCGCTGGCGCAAGGGCCCGCGTGGCACCAGCCAGTTGATCAGCGCCCTCACCTTTGATGCTTTTGCTCGAAAAATTCCCAACCGGAGAACTGCGTTTGACTGGTTAAGCCGGGATGCGGAGGCTGTGGATCGCTATATTGCCGACCCCTGGTGTGGCCATGATTGCACCACCAACCTGTGGTACGACCTGCTCAGCGCACTGGCGGTGGCTGACTCTCCTGCGGCCCTGGAGCAGATTCCTGCGGCACTGCCCATTCTGCTTATCGGCGGTGACAGCGATCCCATGAGTGGCTGCGGCAAAGGCATGCCGACACTGTATCGAGCACTGCAGAACGCCAAACGACTGAACCTTACGTTTGGCGAATTTAGCGGCGGACGTCACGAAATTCTCAACGACCTTTGCAGCGATCAGGTGCGGGAAGAAATTGGCCTGTGGCTAACGGAGCGTTCCTGAGCCTGGACGGTCATGAGCTCTGGAACGCTTTCACGTTAACCGAAGGGGCCAACGCCAATCAGTACACGGTGCAGGTACATAGCAAAAACGGCCCACAACACCACACCAAGAACCACCGCGATCATATCTCTGGAGATTCCCACCGCCGGGTAGCTCTTGCCGGTGGCACGATCCCGGCGGCGAAGGATGATAAAGGCCAGCACCGCCCACGCCAGAAAAGCGCCAAACAGCAACACATCCGCCAAAGTGCCATTCGCAATCAAATGCGATAGCGCCCAGATTTTAGTGGCCAGCAACATGGGGTGCCCCATGCGGGCTTTAAGACGGGTACCGGGCACATAGGTGGCCACCAGAAATACAAACGCAGGCAGCATCAATAGCGCCGCCAGATGACGCGTCCATACCGGGCTAACCCACAGCCAGGTTGGCTGCATCCGCGCCTCGCCATAACCGATGACAATCAATACAAAGCCGATCAGCGCAATAACGGCATAGAGGCCTTTCCAGCCAAACAGCCCAAGCTTGCCGACCATCGCGGTGCGAAAGTCCGGCGCCAGAATATTGGTGGAATGAATGCCCAGAAACAGCACAAGCCCGACGATAAGCAGCAACATAATGGCCTCAGGGTTCAAAAATAATAACGGAGCTTAGCATCATTTCCCCTTTGGGGTGCCACCCACCAACACCGCAGCGAGAATACTATTTGATAAGAGAGGCTACTTGGCCAGATAGCGCATGGCGTCTTCGAGACCACGAATCGTGAGGGGGTACATCTGATGGTTTACCAGTTGTCGTATCCAGGTGTTGGTGGTGGTCATATCCCAGCTGCGCTGGGGCTCCGGATTTAGCCACACCACTTTGTTCCAGGTTTCCATGACCCGCTGCATCCATACGGCGCCGGGTTCTTCATTCCAGTGCTCGACGCTGCCACCCACCGAATTCACTTCATAGGGACTCATGGCAGCATCACCGACAAAAATCACCTTATAGTCGTTGCCGTATTTATGCATGACATCCCAAGTGGACATCTTTTCATCCCAACGGCGACGGTTATCCTTCCACACGTACTCATAAATAAAATTGTGGAAGTAGAAAAATTCCAGGTGTTTGAACTCGGTGCGCGCCGCCGAAA
>PGZG01000184.1 GCA_002840115.1 Gammaproteobacteria bacterium HGW-Gammaproteobacteria-14
TGGCCAAAATCGCCATCGAAATTTGCGACGGTGTGATGGTTCACTCACTGCTGGGCCAGCTGAAGCCGGGCGATATCCCCGCCGAAGTGCGTCAGGAAGCCATTGCCGTATTGATCGACAAGTATTTTGTGAAAAACACCGTGGTGCAGTCCGGCTACCCGCTGGATATGCGTTATGCGGGCCCCCGTGAGGCGTTGTTGCACGCGCTGTTCCGCCAGAACTATGGTTGCTCGCACCTGATTGTTGGCCGTGACCATGCCGGTGTTGGCGATTACTACGGTCCGTTCGATGCGCACCATATTTTTGATGAGATCGCGAACAACGCGCTGATTACTCAGCCTCTGAAAATTGACTGGACCTTCTGGTGCAACAAGTGCGGCACCATGGCTTCCATGCGCACCTGTCCCCATGAAGCGGCAGATCGCGTGCTGGTGTCTGGCACCAAGTTGCGTAAGGCGTTGAGCGAAGGCGAGGAAGTGCAGGACGGCTTTAGCCGCCCGGAAGTGCTGGAAGTGCTGCGTCGTTACTACGCATCGCTGCAGGAGCATGAGAAAGTGAAGGTGGAATTGAGCGGCCATTCGGCACGTTAATCCCGGCCATCATGGAGCCAATAAAAAACCGCGCATTGCGCGGTTTTTTATTGGCTGATTTCAGGGCGACTTCGCAACAGATACGCATTATCAGGTTCGTTTGGAAGGGGCTTCGTCATCTTGCTCTGTAGGTTCTGTGGGGCAGCCTTGAGCATCACAACCGTCGGCGTAATCCCGTGGTGGGTTGAGCAGGTCATCGGCTACGGTGGTTTCGTGAACATCGGACTCCTCGTCACGGCGGAAGCCGTAGTTTTCCGACAGTGTGCCTTTATGGCTGGGCGCATAATCCAGCGGTGGTGAGACTTCTTCGCCGATCTGTTCGTCGTTGTCGCCGAGCAGGTCGAAGGTTTTTGCCATGGCCAGGCGGCGGCCCTGCTCGGAGCACAGTTGCCGCGCACCTTCAGCGAGCTGCTCATGCACAGCGCGGTAGGCATGGTTCATTTGGTTCACCAGATCGGCGGTGCGCAGAAAGTGACTGTCGACCTCTTCGCGATAGCGGGCCAGGGCCAGGCGTGCGTCATCGCGCTCTTTTTCCAGCCGAGCCCAGTTGCGGCGGTAGGGTAAAAATAGCCAAGCCAGACCAGCGCCGGCGATCAGGCCTGCGGTTAGCACGATCAGTGTTGCGGTAAAACTGCCCATGAATATCTCCTGCGTGAGTAGGGGCACCTCTGAATAGAGTGCTGGCCAGCCTGAAAGCCAGAGACCCCAAGGCGTTATTCAGAGGTGCCCTATTGCAGCACAGCGCGACGCAATGCGCCAAGCATGCTGGTGATGCAATTGTTAGAATTCCCGACAAACCCGCTGACGCTAAGGTTCCCCATGGCTGTTCAACGTGAAAAATTGATGATTTCCGGTGTCGCTGGTGCCATTGAGGCGGTAATGGAGTTTGCCGCTGAGCCGCCGAAATTTATCGGGCTGGTGTGTCATCCTCATCCTCTCTATGGCGGCACCATGGACAACAAGGTGGTCACCAGCCTGTGTCGCGAGGTCCGCGATGCCGGTGGTGTGGCGCTGCGCTTTAATTTTCGTGGTGTGGGAGGCAGTGAGGGGAGTCACGGCGGCGGCTTGCTGGAAACCGAAGACCTGTTGGCGGTGCATGCCTGGTTAATGCACCGTTGGCCGGGGCTGCCGCTCTGGTTGGCAGGGTTTTCCTTTGGCAGCTTTGTTGCCGCCCGTGGCGCCTTTGTATTGCACGCCAATGGCACGCCGGTGAGTCACCTGCTGTTGGTGGCGCCACCGGTGCATCACTATGATTTTGATGCCATTACCGATGTGGGCTGCCCGGTGACGGTGGCGTTGGGGGATGAGGATGAAGTGGTGCCGGTTGGCGATATGCTGCGCTGGGCTGGCGATACGGCATTGGCGCCGGATCTGGTGCGTTTCCCTGGTACCGGGCATTTCTTTCATGGCCAGCTGGTGGCGTTGGCGGCGGTGGCCCGTCATACCCTGCCATGAGTTGCCAGTAGGAGCTGCGGGCGCTACATTGCCGCCGCTTGCAACGGAACCGTCATGACCCCATTTGAGCAATACCAACAAGATCTCCAGCGACCGGATTTCCACCCCGACGTGGCACAAGCCCGTGCGGTGGATGGGCTGCAGGATCTCTATGAGCGGCTGATGGCGGACAGTCGGCGCCGGGCCGGCATGCTCGGGCGGTTGCGCAAACCCCAGTGTCAAACTGGCCTGTATATGTGGGGTGGGGTTGGTCGCGGTAAAACCTACTTGATGGATGTGTTTTTCGAGTCGCTGCCATTTGCGGACAAGCAGCGCATGCACTTTCACCGTTTTATGCAGTACATCCATCGTGAGATGCGCGCCCGTCAGGGGGAGAAAAACCCCCTTGATGGTATTGCTCGCGATCTGGCCCGGAAAGCCCGGGTGCTGTGTTTCGATGAGTTTTTTGTCACCGATATCACCGATGCCATGATCCTTGCATCCTTGATGCAAACCCTGTTCGAGCAAGGTGTGACCCTGGTGGCAACCTCCAATATTGTTCCCGATGACCTGTACCGTGATGGCTTGCAGCGCGCCCGGTTTTTACCAGCGATTGCCCTGCTTAAACATCATACCCGAGTGCTCAATGTTGATGGTGGTACGGACTACCGGCTGCGTCTGCTGGAGCAGGCGGAGCTTTACCACTGTCCGCTGGGTGATACGGCGGATGCGTTTCTGAATGAACGCTTTGCAACGCTGGAAACCGAGCATAGTGATCATCGTGAAGAGGTGGCGGTGCAAATCGAAGGGCGTCCGATTTTTGCCCGTAAGATCAGCGATGATGTTGCCTGGTTTGAGTTCCGGGCATTGTGTGACGGACCCCGGAGTCAGAATGACTACATTGAGCTGGCCCGGGAGTTTCACACCGTTCTGCTGGCGAATACGGAGCGGATGGGGGTGGCCACGGATGATCTCGCCCGGCGCTTTATCAACCTGGTGGATGAGTTCTACGACCGGGGGGTGAAGCTGATTGTCACCGCCGAGGTGCCGATCGAGGATCTTTATGCAGGGGGCAGACTGGAATTCGAGTTTGCTCGCACCCGCAGTCGGCTGCTGGAAATGCAGTCCCGTGAATATCTGGCCAAACCTCACCGCCCTTGAGCATTCCGGTCATTGCCGGCGGTAGACAAAATTCAGTAAAACGTTCGCCTTGCCGGCAAGTTGCTGCGCATTCACCCGCCGGTCATTGGCGGGCGGGACAATTATTGTTCTGAGACAATATTGTCCTGAACAGTCCACCTGAATTTCTCACCGGAGATACGCCATGATCCCCCGCACCCTGTTTTCCACTGACCACGACACTTTCCGCGATACCGTTCGCAAGTTTCTCGAAAACGAAGCGGTGCCATTCCATGAAGAATGGGAGCAAACCGGCCAAGTGCCAAAGGAGCTGTGGCTGAAGGCTGGGGAGCAAGGTTTCCTCTGCCCGATGGTGGCAGAAGAATACGGCGGTTTGGGTGCCGACTTCCTCTACAGTGTGGTGATCAGTGAGGAAGTATCGCGGGCCGGCTTAACCGGGATTGGCTGGGGGCTACATACTGAAATTGTGGCGCCCTATATCGAGCATCAGGGTAGCGAAGCGCAGAAGCAGAAATACCTGCCAAAAATGGTAACCGGTGAAATGATTGGTGCCATCGCCATGTCAGAGCCAGCGGCGGGTTCTGATTTGCAGG
>PGZG01000185.1 GCA_002840115.1 Gammaproteobacteria bacterium HGW-Gammaproteobacteria-14
GGCGGGTGGTTGCCAGTTATGCCGTGTGGCCTCTGTGAGAAAATCGGCCTGTACCGCGCTGCCTGCCCAGCCTTCGGCACCATGGGTGCCACTGATCAGCACCAGCACTTTGTGGGCACCGTCGGAGCCAAGCCAGGCCACGTCCGTAAATAATGCAGAGCCATCCGGGCTTGGAGCTGGGCAGGGGTAGTGGTCGCAAAACAAAGCCCGTGGCGCGGCTGCGGCCAGTGTGGCGAACTGGTGTCGACTATCAGCGACTGTCTCGGTAAAGAGACTGAGTGAGTCGGTGAGCGAAGCGGGCGGAAACATGGCGTCAACACAGGTCATACAGGAGTTCCAGCGTAGCCGGAAACACTCGAGGCGGGAAGCGTGATAACGGTTGTTTAATGGCTCTGAGTGCAAAACTGTGCAGCCCACTCCTGAGCCATGCACAGAGTTTCAATCGTGTAGCGTCTCAATAGGGCATTCGATGGTTTCGCCATCCGCCTGAGTGATATAGAACATGCCTTCACTGATCATTACTTGCCAACTGACTTGACGTGGTAAGTCAGAGGCCAGCTGCTGAATGACTTCCCATGGCACTTGCTGCACCGTGACATCCTTGAGTTGGCGAATCGCCGCGCCCTGTTTCTGCCACCATACTGGCTGACTGCGCAGATAGCCGAGTACCGATACTTTGCGACCTTGTCGTGCTGCTTTTTTCAAACGCTCTGGTTCCGGCTCGCCGACTTCGATCCAGTGCACCACATCGCCACCATCATCGTGTAGCCACAGATCGGCTTCTTCCGGATTGGACAGTCCCTTGCCAAAACTCAGTTGTTCATCGGCGTGCAGGCACCAGGCCAGCACTCGGGCCACCATACGCTCGGCCGTTTCCGACGGGTGCCGAGCGACCTTGAGTGAGTGGCTGCCGTACAGGTTGCGATCCTGATCCGCCAGATCAATACGAAAAACATATAGGGTGGCGCCAGTAGCCATAATGAAAAAACCTTATATTTCAGTGAATTGGTGCTGTGGTGTCAGACGGGGCTGTTTCCTTGCGTCAAGTATGACCGGCTGGTCACATTAGTCTTTGCAAGTCCCGCACAGAGCCGTGAATTACTGTCGGCAACCATAACAACACAGGGAAGCGCACGCGATGAAAACTCTGTATCTGATTTTATTCTTGTTACTTGCACCTTGGGCCAGCGCCCAGGTGGTTGTTCTGCAAACGCCGTCCGGTACGGTGATCAATGATAGTGTCTCGTTCAATGGTGAAATCTATAACGGTGACTGGTATCTGCCCAGTGGACCGACCATTGGCGCGGTTTATCTGCAGCATGGTTTTACCCGTGGAGGCGGTAATTATCGCGATCTCGGTGTGGCGCTGATGAATCAGGGCATGCTGGTTTTGAGCATTAACGCGCCGATGAGCGGTGGTGCTGGTGACTTGGCGGTGCGAGTTGCTGATGTGCTGGCCAGCAATCCGCCATCGCCACCGGACGGCCGACCGTTTCCGTCGTCGCTGGTATTGTCCGGTCATTCCGCTGGTGGTTTGCATGTTAGCTTGATTGCCGAGCGTCTGGTGCAGACCGGGAGTGCGGCCAATCTGCGTGGTCTGGTACTGCTTGACCCAGTCAATGCCTTCGGTCCCTTTGGCCGTGTGATGGATGTGCTGGCGCCAACCCCAATTCCGGTGCAGGCGATTACTGCCAATGGCTCGCTGTGCAACACCTTTAATGACACGCAGGGCGCGCTGCGTAATCTGCCGCGGCAGTTTGTTGGCATTAAGCTGACGGATCGTTCCACCCATGTCGACTCGGAAGGTAATAACACCGATATTCTGGCGCAGATTGCCTGTGGCTTTCCTGCCGAGAGAAATATTGTGGCGCTGCGCGATTTTGCTGTGGCCTGGGCAAAGGACATGCTGGATGGTGGTTATAGCGCTGACTTCTATCCTGGGGGAACACGCCTGAATGCTCTACTAAACGCCGAGCAGGGCCGTTTGTTGAAGGACGCCACCGGTACCTGGAGCACAATCTTGCAAGAATCTCTCGGTGGTAGCAGTTATTCGGAAAAGCGCTATACCATCACTGTCCCGGCTCTGGCGGTAGGGCAGGTGGAAGTGACCACCCGTGGGGGGCGCGGCAATGCCGATCTGTACGTACGCCGGGATGGTGGTGTCTCAGTGTGGAAATATGATTGCCGTGATGTCGGTGCGGGGAACAACGAAACTTGCGTGCTGTACGGGCCCGGCACCTATGAGGTTATGGTGCGCGCCGGACTGTTCGGCTACTCCGGGGTAACGCTGAAGGCGCGCTATTTCGAGTATTGATCACAGATCTGAGCAAGACACACTTTGGCTCTCGCTTTGCGCCTCCTGCAGTTCTCGCTGCAGGAGGCGCTGTTACGATTACTTCATCGGTTTTTCTGAAACATACAACATGATCGTGCCTTCGACGACCACAGTGCCGTCATCACGGAATGCCTTAACCGTTACCGGCAAATCACCGGGTTTCCAGTCTTCCGGGTTGGCTTCTGCGGTGACTCGGATATCCGTGGTGGCTTTGGCGGTGTAGCGCACATCCATGCCTTTGGGAATCCAGCGCAGATGTTTGGGAATGGACGCTTCGGCGAGTCCCCCCATTGCCATTTCCAGACCGTTGCAAATGGCAATGACGTGTACCGTGCCGATATGGTTCTCGACGGCGCGACGTTTCGGGAAGCGCAATTCGCAAAAGTTTGGCCGTAATTCGTGAACCACCGGGTTGATGGTGCCGAAGTAGGGGGCTTTGCGAGCAAAAAAGGTGGAGAACACCTTTTTGCCAAATGGCAATTTGCCGGCTTTGTTGTACAAGTCCAGCAGATAGTTACCTTGAGCCACGTTATTTCTCCATGTGTACAAGTTCAAGCGGGCTATTCTCGCCGGTTGGGGCCCTGTGGAAAAGCATTGATAGGCATGATTCGCTGCCTCTTGGGCCAATAGGTCATGGGAGCGGGCAAAGAACGGTTGCTAGAATGCGCGCCTCAGGAGCTCCGTTATGACCGAATGCCTCTATCATCGCACTGACAACCTGTTCAATCCGACGCCTGTGGCCGGTAGCCCATGGCACCCATCGCTGCTTCATGGTGGCGCTGTGTCGGCCCTGTTCGGCCAGATAATCAGTGAACAGGCGGAGCAATACCCCGGTTTTATCGTTAATCGCATCACTATGAATCTGCTACGGCCAGTGCCGATGCAGTCGCTAGAGGTGTCCTCGGAGTGGCTGCGAGAAGGTAATCGGTTGCGTTTGTTGCAGGTGCGTATTCTGGCCGAAGGCCGTCTGGTGGCCCAAGCCGAGGCATTGTTGCAAAAACAATCCCCGGTGGTTTTGCCGGATTACGCCCCTCGGCCCGCGCCGCCGCCGGCAGGGCCTGCCGGGCTGCCGGATTTCGACATACAAAGATTTCTTGATGCCAAGGGATTGCCGATCCCTGAGGGGTTTCATAGCCGGGTTCAGGTTCGGGAAGTAACGCCCTGGGATGAGAGGGGCGCTGCAACAGGCTGGATTCGAGTGCCGGTGCATATTGTGGCCGGTGTGCCGCTGACGCCACTGAGTCAGGTGTGCATGGTGTCAGATCTGGGTAATGGCACCGGTCAGCTCAATGTTGGTGATGGTACCGGTTGTATCAATGCCGATATCACACTGGCGCTGTTTCGTTACCCGTTATCCGAGTGGGTATGTCTGAACTCTGATGCACAGTTATCGGA